>DASUAC010000418.1:0-8972 GCA_035763985.1 Jatrophihabitans sp.
CGTCGGATGTCCGACAGGCGGCAGCGGCCGGCCTGTCCGGTTTCATTGTGAACTGGGCGGGTTCTGGCACCACCAGTCAGACAGTCACCAGCAACCCGTACAACCGCCGGCTGCAGGCGGTGGTCGATGCGGTGCACTCGATCAACGCCTCCGGCGTGCCGTTCAAGCTCTGGATCAGCTACAAGGCCTCGGCCTCGATCCTGTCGACCAGCACGATCATCAATGACCTGGGCTATCTGCGGGCGCACTACGCGAGCGACCCGGCCTTCGACCGGAGCCGGTCGGCCAGGCCGACCCTGATCTGGCAGGGCAGCCGGAAGTACTCGGTGACGGTGCTGCAGCAGGTGACCGCCAGGTACCGGTCGGCCTTCCGGATCCTCGGCGACGAGTTGAGCTGGTCGGCCAGCCGGGCGGCCTACCTGGACGGCGACGCCTACTACTGGTCCTCCCAGGATCCGTACCGCAACCCGCAGTCGTTCAGCCAGCTGGCGACGTTGGCCAACGCGGTGCGCGGCTCGGTCAGGAACCCGGACGGAGCCCGCAAGGTGTGGGTGGCGCCGCTGGCGCCCGGGTACGACAAGCAGCTGGCCGGCGGCAGGAACTGCGTGCCGCGCAAGGGTGGCCAGACCATGCGGGCGCTGTACGCCGGCAACGCCAAGACGGCACCGGATGCCTGGGGTCTGATCAGCTGGAACGAGGTCGTCGAGGGCACCTACATCGAGCCGTTGCAACGGTACGGCCAGCAGGATCTGTCGACCGTGCACGCGCTGGCCACCGGTAGCTGAGGAAGCCTCAGCGCGGGCGGGCCGGCGCACCGGCGTGGTTCGCGCGGGCTTGCATGGTGAGGTAGAGGACGGCGCCGGCCAGGCCGGCGCCGCCGAAACCGGCCAGGAACAACCAGGTCAGCGGGTTGTCCGGATCGAACTCCGAGTGCGCCCGTAGCCCGGCCAGCAGGATGAGCGCCACCATCACACCGGCCACCTGCAGCGGGATCCGCACCGCGCTCCACCGGCGCTCCAGCAGCACCCCGAGGCCGGCTCCGCCGAGCGCGAAGACGGCGCCGAGCGTCCGGGCGGTGAGCGGGGTCAGCTGCCACGGCCAGATATCGATCGCGGTGGCGGGGCTCAGGAACAGCAACGCGCAGGTGGCCACCGAGAGGCCACCGGCCGCCGCGATCACTGCGGCGGCCTTGGCCGGCAGCTGCAGTTCGGTATCGTTCGCTGGCCGGAATTCCCTGTGATTATTGGCAAATATTCCGAACACCAGCACCGGCGTGGTGAAGTACAGCCCGGCCCACAACCAGAACGCCACGTTGCCGTGCAGGAACTTGTTCCAGTGCAGGACGGTCGCGATGCCCATCAGGGTGGCGAAGCTGCCCACCGGCAGGAAGCCGCCGGCCACCGTGTGCCAGCGCCGTGCCCGTACCGCCCGGAAGAAGAAGTAGGCGCCGCCGAGGTAGACCGCGCCGAGCACCATCGGGGTCATGGTCGGCTTGATCTGCCAGGCGAACAGCCGCCTGGTGTCGGTGGGCACCGGGTAGAGCACGCAGAACGCCACCAGCAGGAACGGAATGATGGCCGCGGCCAGCACCCGGGTGGGCCACAACACCCGGTCCTGCGGATCGACGCTCGATCCGCTCGTCCGGACGACGCTGTCTCGCGTCCTCATGGTCGGCAGATGCTACGCCTATCTGCGGCTGGTGCCGAGGCCTATCCGCGGCTGGTGCCGAGACCGATCTGCGGCCGACGGCACCGGGCGACGAGGCTTGGGTCCTATCCACAGTTCGTCTAGATCTGACCGGAGGTTATGTACTTGTAATCGATTGCGGCCCTACCATGGCCACTTCATTGCGGCTGGGTGGGGGTTGTCCGATGCGCGGTGCTCTGGCGGCGTTGGCCGCTTGCCTTGTCCTTCCGGTATTGGCCATGCCCGGCGGTGCGGTGGCCGAGCCCGGCTCGAGCGCCACGGCCATCGGCCCCAAGGGCTACTACTACTGGCCGGTCAACCGGGTTCGGGCGCTGGATACCCGGGTATCCGGGGCGCTCGCCGCCGGGGCCACCACCCGGGTGCGGGTGACCGGCCTGAGCGGCGTCCCGGCCACCGGCGTGGTGTCCGTCTCGGTGAACCTGACCGTGCTGACGCCAGCGGTAACAGGTTCGCTGACCGCGTTCGCCGACGGCACCAGCTGGTCGGGCGCGACGATGAGCTTCCAGGCCGGGCAGACCAACCAGAACTTCGAGACGGTGCCGGTCACCGGAAGAGGCATGATAGACATCCGCAACAACACCACCAGGCCGCTGACCCTGATCGTCGACATCCTCGGCTACAGCCAATCGAGCCAACTCGAGGCATGGAATCAGTACCAGTCGATGACGCCGACCCGGCTGCTGGACACCCGCACCGGCCAGCCGTTGGCCGCCGGCCAAACCCGCACCATCCAGCTGAGTGGCCGAGCCGGCATCCCGCTGCCGCAGGACTACGACGATGTGGCGGTGGTCGTCAACCTCACCGTGCTGGCGCCGAGCCGGTCCGGGTCGCTGACGGTGGGAACGAAGAACACGCCCAGCATCAGCTTCGCCGCCGGCCGGACCGAGCAGAGCCAGCTCCTGAAGGTCCTGGACCGCAGCGGCGGCCTGTCGATCCGCAACAACAGCGCGGCGCCCATCCAGGTGATCGCCGATGTCGTCGGCTACCACAGCAGGATCAATTTTGTAGACGCCGGATTTTTCGAGTATTTCAACATGTTCGACGAGCCCTATCGAATCTATGACAGCCGGGCCCGCGGCAACGCCTCGGTACTACCAGGCCATACGGTCGTCCTCGACACCTATCCCTTCGTGAACGGGAACGCCCAGGCCGGCTTCTGTGCGGGCTTGCTGAATGTGACCGTGCTGGCCCCGAGCACCGCCGGCTCGGTCTCGGTTTCGCCGTACGGTGCCTCGGATGTCACCCCCAATATCAGCTTCGCCGCCCACCAGACCAGGCAGCGACAGCTGATGATGCAGGGCGGAGTACTCAACAATTTCCAGATCCGCAACAACAGCAGCGCACCGATCACCCTGATCGCCGACGTGGACGGCTGGCGAACCTGCGCCTGAGGCGGTTTGCCCTGCGATCGCCTGCTATTCCTCGATCGCGCCGCTGACCGAGCGCAGGTGCTCGCGGAAGGTGTACGCCGGGTTGCTCGTGCGCTGGCTCAGGTAGCTGCGGAATTGCACCTGCTGGCGTAACGTCTCGCCGGCCCGCATCCGGTCGGCCTGGCTTCGCTCGGTGTCCCGGATCCGCTCGGCGATGCTCAGCACGTCGGTGGCCCGATCGGCCGGCAGGAACAGTACGCCGTCGTCGTCGCCGAAGACCAGATCGTCCGGGCCGACCGTCCAGTCACCGACCCGCGCCGAGTCCAGCGCGTCGCCCGGCCGGGGATCCAGCCGTACCGGGCCGGTCGGGATAGAGCCGAGGCTGAACACCGGCAGCCCGATCGCCCGGATGTCGGCGGTGTCGCGGTGCAGGCCCCAGATCACGATGCCGGCGACGCCCGTGGCCGCGGCCTCCAGCACGATCAGGTCACCGACGCACGCCTCGTCCGGCCGGCCGCCGTTGTCGACCACCAGCACGTCGCCGGCGGCGGCGTTCTCCAGCGCTTCCAGGAAGATGTCCACGCTGCCGACGTGCCGGGCCGGTGCTGCCCGGCCGGCCAGCCGGCGGCCGGGCAGCACCGCGTGCAGCCCCGCACACCGGACCTCGACGCCGGCCCGGATACAGCCGTCGGCCAGGTGCGCGGTGGTCAGGCCGTTGAATCGCGCGCCGAGTTCTTCCGGATCCATCGCCATGCCTTTCGGTGAGCCGACACCTTTGGGTGAGCCAATGCCTTTCGGTGAGCCGATGCCTTTCGGTGAGCCGACGCCTTTCAGTGAGCCGACGCCTTTCGGTGAGCCGACTGAAGCGAAGTTAGCGAGTTTCGAGCGTGTTCGGCCATAGTCGAGCTGTTGCCGCTGTTCAGGGCTTGCCGAGCTGAGTTGCGTGCTGTGGTCAGCTCGCCAGGCCGTCGATCACCTCGACACCGGGCAGTTCGAGCAATGCCTTTGCCGGCAAGGCGATCTTGGACCGGCGCAGCCCGCTGCCGATCACCACCAGGTCCCGGTCCAGCACCGCCCGGTCGACCAGCACCGGCCAGTCCGCCGGCAACCCGATCGGGGTGATACCGCCGTATTCCATGCCGGTCAGTGCCACCGCGTCGTCCATCGGCGCGAACGATGCCTTGCGGGCATCCAGCCGCCGGCGTACCACCCCGTTCACGTCGGTCCGGGTGGTGGCCAGCACCAGGCAGGCGGCGTACCGGGTGTCCTGCCCGCGCCGGCCGGCGATCACCACGCAGTTCGCCGAGTCGGCCAGTTCGATGCCGTAGTGCTCGCAGAACGCTGCGGTGTCGGCCAATTCCGGATCGATCGGCGCGGTGAGCAGGTCGGCCCGCGGCCAGTTGCCGAGCGCCTCGGCGACCGGCGCCGCGACCAAGCCGGCCGCCACCGGCGTCCAGTCCAGGTTTCCAGGTCCCTTCACGTAACCGACCGTACCGGTCGGTTAGCACGCCCCGTCACGCAACCGACGTACCGGTCGGTCTCGAAAGGCTGGCCGGAGCGGTCGGATCGCGCCTATGCTGGCTGCGCCCCGAGGGGAGGGTCGACCATGACCGAATCAACCGTCACCGTGCGGGATCTACTGCATGAGGCCGCCGAAACCCATCACCGGGTGTACCGGATCACCGACGGCGCCGACGACGACTGGGCGAGCTGGTATGCCGATTGGCTGGCCAGGCTGTCCGAGCTGCCCAGCCTGCTCGGCCGCCGGCCGGTCCGCAGCGAACTCACCTGCCTGCTCGTGCTGCTGGCACGCGAGTACGACGACGTCGGCTCGACCGAGCCCTGGGAGGACTTCTACGCCGAGCGGCTGATCAAGGCGTTCGCCTAGCAGCCGGCTGGTGAGGTCGTCCGGGCCCACAGCGCCTCGCCGTCCGCGTCCGCGCCGAATAGCCTTGTGCGACCCAATAGCCTTGTGTGACAAAGCGAAACGCGCGCAACCGCGGCAAGGAATGCGGCTTCGTCCTGCCTGCCTGCCTTGCCTGCCGGCCACGAACTGAGCCGAGGCGCAAACCCCCGTCGCTGCGCCTCAGCCCTCGACCGATGGTCAGCCGGCCACGGCCGGTGCCCGGGTTTGGTCCTGCGCTTGCTGTGGCGCGCGCGAACCGGCCAGCACCCGCCGGACGATCGCGGGCTTGAAGAACGACTCGGGCCCGTCGATGAATCCGGCCACCCGCAGGAACTGCCGGCTGAGCACCGGGTCGGTCCGGGCGGCCAGGGTCAGTTTGTCCAGGTACCGATTCATGATCTTGCCGCTGACCGTGCGCCGGCCCTCGACGGCGTCGAACCGCAGGTCGCCGCCGGTGGCGATCTTCCAGGCGACGTCCTCGACCCGATGGGCGCGGGCGAAGAACTTCCGCGCGCTCAGCGGTCCGGCGGCCAGCAGCTCGCGCAGCGCCACCGACTGCAGCGCGGCCACGGTCATGCCCTGGCCGTACATCGGGTTGAACGAGGCGATCGAATCGCCGAGTGTCAGCAGGCCGGCCGGGAAGCTGCGCAACTTGTCGTACCGGCGCCGCAGGCTGGCCGGGAAGTGCGACGGCTGCAGATCGGTCACCGGGGTGGCGCCCACCAGGGCGTTCGCGATGGCCGGGTTGGCCAATCCCGCGGCGAATGCGAGATACGCCTCGTCGGTACGGGCCGGGCCGGAATCCAGCAGGCCGCCGACGGTGAGGATGTGGCTGCCGTCCTCCTGCGCGATCAGCACGCCGAAGTGCGGTGCCTCGGCAGGCGTGACGATGGTGACCAGGTCGATCGCGTCCGGGTCGGCCAGCTGCCAGCGCCGGGTCAGGTAGGCCATCTTGCAGTGCACCCGCTCCTCGGCCGGGCTCCGGTAACCGAGCGAGGCGAGCCACTGCGGCAGCTTCGACACCTTGCCGGTGGCATCGAGCACCAGGTCCGCCTCGATCCGTTCCGCCGTGCCGCCGCCGGTCGGTGCCAGCTCGACGCCGTGTACCCGGTGCGGATCCTCGGCCAGCAGCCGGAGCACCTCGACACCGTCCCGGAAACTGACCGAGGGCAGCGCGGCCACCCGGCTGCGCACCCGGTGCTCGAGGAACGGCCGGGTGACGCCGATGCCCGGTACGCCTGCCTCGCCGCGTGCCAGGTAGCCACCACCGACCATCCAGGAGCAGGCCAGGCTCATGTCACCGGTGGGCGCGCCGGCCATCACCAGTTCGTCCACGATGCCGGGCAGAAGTCGGTCGAGCGCCTGTACGCCGCCCGGCTGGACGCCGTGCGCGTGCCTGCCCTGTGGTACCCCGCGCCGGTTCTCGGGACCGTCCGGCAGCACGTCCCGCTCCAGCACGGTGACCCGCCGGTAGTGCGGCGCCAGCGCAGCCGCAGCAACCAGGCCGGCCATGCTGGCGCCGATCACGACCGCGTGTTCTCGTGCTTCGTGCAGAGCCGACCTAGCCATTCTCGTGTTCCCCTCGTGAGCCGTTCAGATGTACTTCGCTGGAGCCGCTTAGTCGTACTTCGCTTGAGCAATACGGCCGGATCACGTGCTCAGTTCGGCGGCTTTCCAAAGCGGACAAACCTCGGGGTGATCCGTCGCGGCGTTGTGGAACGAATGGTGAGAGTGATCCTGACGGCGAGCCCCGAACGGCGTAGCGTTCCGCCGGTGGCCCCCGTTGAGCCGCAAGACGTCGCGCCGCAAGGCATGTCGCCGCAAGGTGCCGCGCCGCGGGATGCGGTGCTGCTGGCCCGGGTTCGGGCCGGTGACGACCGCGCGCTGAGCGCCGTCTACGACGAACATGTCGATCTGGTGTTCGGGCTGGCGCGCCGGGTGACCCGGGACGAGCAGTTGGCCCGCGACATCACGCAGGAGGTGTTCACCTACCTGTGGGAACTGCCCGACCGGGTGGATCTGAACCGTGGCTCGCTGCGCGCCTACCTGGCCGTGGTGACCCACCGCCGGTCGGTCGACGAGATCCGGCGCAGCGAGCGGCGCGCCCGGACCGAGGCGGCGGTGCCGCCGGCCGAACTCGAGGACGGTCCGGAGGTCGGCGTGGTCGATGCCGCGGCCCGCGACTGGTGCCGGGGCAGGCTGGCCGCCGGGCTGGCACAGTTGCCCGCCGAGCAGCGGGCGGCGGTGGAACTGGCGTACTTCGACGGGCTCACCTACAAGCAGGTGGCCCGCGCGCTCGGCATTCCGGAGGGAACCGCGAAGTCCCGGCTGCGATTGGCCATGACCAAGCTGCGCTCGTTGCTGGGCGACGAGATCCGGACGGCGATCTAGATGTTGCCCGACTTCGACGAGGAACTGGCCGCGCTGCTGGCGCTGGATGCGCTGGAGCCGGACGAGCAGGCCAACGGCGAGCTGCAGCTGGGAACCTTCCCGGCCGGGCTGGCCGGAACCAGCGCGGCGCTGGCCGAGCTGGCTGCCGCCGAGCCGCCGGGTCAGCTGTGGCAGGCGACCCTGGACCGGGCGATCGGCCGCCGGGCCGCCGGCCGTCCGGTCGATGCGGCCGTGCCGAGTGAGCCGGCCGAGGCCTTCGCCCGCACGGTCGCCGACCTGGACCAGCTGCTGGGCGGTTTGTCCACGACGGAATGGGACGCACCGGCCCATCCGGAACATGGCCGGGTGCGCGACCTGGTCGCTCATCTGATCGGCATCGAACGGCTGTCCCAGCGTTGGCTGTCCGAGGATTCGGTGCCGCCGGTGCCCGACCACATCGCGGCCACCCGTCCGGTGGTGGACGAGCTGGCTACCCGGGATCCGCGCGAAGTGGCGCAGGGCTGGCACGAAGCGGCGACGGCGGTGTCGGCAACGGCGGCGGGCGGGGATCTCTCGCGGACGGTGGCCTTCCATGACCTAGCGGTGAGCGTGCCGGGCCTGCTGGTGATACGCACGTTCGAGATTTGGGCGCACGCAATGGACATTGCGCTGGCAACCGGACGTCCGTTGCCGCGGCTGGATCCGGAGCGGATGGCGCTGCTGTCCGGGCAGCTGATGGCGGTGCTGCCGGACGCGCTGGCCTACCGGGGGAGTGCGGCGCCGGGCCGCAGCGCCCGGTTCGTGCTGACGGGCAGGGCCGGCGGCTGCTACACCGTGCCGCTGGCACCGGCCGGCGACGAGCCCGCTGCCCGGACGGACGAGCTCGGCGCCGCGGTCGAAGCCGGTGCCGCGGTCGAGCCCGACTTCACCCTGGTGGCCGACCCGGTCGACCTGTGCCGGCTCGCCGCGCGCCGGCTGCGTCCGGATCAACTGGCGGCCAGCGTGGAGGGCGACCGGGAACTCGCCGCGCTGGTGCTGGCCGACCTGGACGCCTTCGCCCGCGACTGAAAGGTGATTCGCCTCTCTCCGGGGCTGGCGAGGGGTGCCTCGCCGCGCTGAAACACCGGGTCAGGCAGTCGGATAGCGCAAAAGTAGACGAAGTGGCTATTGGCACCAACTATGTCTTCTGCGACTATCTGACGGGCCAAATCCTTTACATCGTTTTAGCGGGGGGTAAGTATGCACAGACCGCGGCGCACCCGCGCGGTGCTCTCGGCGGGGCTGGCGGGGGTGGTCGCGGCAGTCGGTTTCGTGACGGCTACCAACGGGCCGGCCGGAGCGGAATCGACCTCGACGTCCTGCCAGGGTCAGCCCGGCAAGGCCTATGTCGCCACGCCGGAAGGTTGGCCGAACCAGTGCTGGATGGTCAACGACACCAACGTTACGGGCCAGGGCCTGGACCGGGAGACCTGGGTGCTCGACCCAGGGGTGGGCAACTTTCTCAGCCGCGATCAGCTGATCGCGCACCTCGGCGACTACCAAGGGCAGGGCTTCAATCCGAACTTCCTCTGGTACGCGCCGCTGGGCAAGGTCGAGCCGGCACGGGATTCGCGTTGGTC
>DASUAC010000419.1:0-2569 GCA_035763985.1 Jatrophihabitans sp.
TCGACGAGGCCGAGGTCGTCTACTGGGGCCGGTGCCCTGACTGTGCCGGAACCATGTCCTCTACGTTCGACTGAGAAGCAGCAAGTTCGACCGGACCGAAGCAGCAAGCTCGACTGAAACCCAAGCAGCACAAGAGATAGCCGAGACAGGAGATCGACCGACGTGTCTGAGAGCGAGAACCCGGTAATCCCGTCCCCGAAGCCGGCCGAACACCGGCCGAGGACGAACCAGGACTGGTGGCCGAACCAGCTCGACCTGAAGGTCCTGCACCAGCACTCGCCGCGGGCCAACCCGATGGGCGAGGACTACGACTACGCCGAGGAGTTCAAGAACCTCGACCTGGAGGCCCTGAAGCGGGACATCAACGAGGTGATGACCACCTCGCAGGACTGGTGGCCGGCCGACTTCGGCCACTACGGCCCGCTGTTCATCCGGATGTCCTGGCACGCCGCGGGCACCTACCGCATCGAGGACGGCCGGGGCGGCGGCGGTCAGGGCTCCCAGCGGTTCGCCCCGCTGAACAGCTGGCCGGACAACGCCAGCCTGGACAAGGCCCGCCGGCTGCTCTGGCCGGTCAAGCAGAAGTACGGCAAGAAGATCTCCTGGGCCGACCTGCTGGTCTTCGCCGGCAACTGCGCGCTGGAGTCGATGGGCTTCAAGACGTTCGGCTTCGGCTTCGGCCGGGAGGACATCTGGGAACCGGAGGAGATCTTCTGGGGCCCGGAGGACTCCTGGCTGGGCGACGAGCGCTACAGCGGCGAGCGGGAGCTGTCCGGTCCGCTCGGCGCGGTGCAGATGGGCCTGATCTACGTCAACCCGGAGGGCCCGAACGGCACCCCGGATCCGCTGGCTGCCGCCCGGGACATCCGGGAGACCTTCCGCCGGATGGCGATGAACGACGAGGAGACGGTCGCGCTGATCGCCGGCGGCCACACGTTCGGCAAGACCCACGGCGCCGGCAGCGCCGAGTACATCGGGCCGGAGCCGGAGGCCGCTCCGCTCGAGCAGCAGGGCCTCGGCTGGAAGAACAGCTACGGCACCGGCAAGGGCCGGGACACCATCACCAGCGGGCTCGAGGTCACCTGGACGCCCACCCCGACCGCCTGGGACAACAGTTTCTTCGAGACGCTGTTCGGCTACGAGTGGGAACTCGTCGAGAGCCCGGCCGGTGCGAAGCAGTGGCAGGCCAAGGGCGGTGCCGGGGCCAACACCGTGCCGGACCCGGAGGACGGTTCGCTGAGCCGGCCGCCGACCATGCTCACCACCGACCTGGCGCTGCGCGTCGACCCGGCGTACGAGCAGGTCTCCCGGCGTTTCCTGGAGCATCCGGACGAGTTCGCCGACGCGTTCGCCCGGGCCTGGTACAAGCTGCTGCACCGTGACATGGGTCCGGTCTCGCGCTTCCTCGGCCCGTGGGTTCCGGAGGCGCAGCTGTGGCAGGACCCGGTCCCGGTGGCCGACCACGACCTGGTCAACGTCGCCGACATCGCGGCGCTCAAGGCCAAGATCCTCGACTCCGGCCTGTCGATCTCCCAGCTGATCACCACCGCCTGGGCGTCGGCGGCGAGCTTCCGCGGCACCGACAAGCGCGGCGGGGCCAACGGAGCCCGGATTCGCCTTGAGCCGCAACGGAACTGGGAGGCCAACGAGCCGGCCAAGCTGGCCGAGGTGCTGGCGAAGCTGGAGCAGATCCAGCAGGACTTCAACGGCTCGTCCGGTAACACCAAGATCTCCCTCGCCGACCTGATCGTGCTGGGCGGCTGCGCGGCGGTCGAGCAGGCCGCGAAGAACGCCGGCCACGACGTCACCGTGCCGTTCGCGGCCGGCCGTACCGACGCCTCGCAGGAGCAGACCGACGTGGAGTCGTTCACGGTCCTCGAGCCGAAGGCCGACGGGTTCCGCAACTACCTGCGGGGCGGCGACAAGCTGCCGCCGGAACTGCGGCTGCTGGACCGGGCGAACCTGCTGACGCTGACCGCGCCGGAGATGACGGTGCTGGTCGGCGGCCTGCGGGCGCTGGGGGCCAACCACGGCGGGAACAGGCACGGCGTCTTCACCGACCGGCCGGGGACGCTGACCAACGATTTCTTCGTGAACCTGCTCGCCGCCGACACCGAGTGGCGGGCGTCCGAGTCGGCCGAGAACGTCTACGAGGGGCACGACCGGTCCACCAATGAGTTCAAGTGGACGGCCACCGCCAACGACCTGGTCTTCGGGGCCAACTCCCAGCTGCGGGCGATCGCCGAGGTGTACGCCAGCGACGACGCGAGCGAGAAGTTCGTGCGTGACTTCGTGGCGGCCTGGGACAAGGTGATGAACCTGGACCGGTTCGACCTGCGGTAGTTCGTGAGGTGTCCGGGCCAGCCGCCGGCCGGCCCGGACACCCGTCAGCGGAGCAAATACTCGGCTTGCCCGTAGCCGCAGCTCCCGGGGCCGGCTTGTCCGTGAGCTGGAATGCCCGCCCGGGATAACGAGGAGAAACTGCGTGGTGGTCGCATTCTCGGCCCGATGGAGCGGTTGGTGATCGTTGGGCTGGGGCTCGCAGGTAGCTTGACTGGAGCCACCATCG
>DASUAC010000420.1:0-3420 GCA_035763985.1 Jatrophihabitans sp.
GGCCGCCGGCTTCCGGATCGGCTATGTGACGCCGGCCGGCAAGTACGCCGAGTTCCTGGAGAGCAACGGGCCGGCCGATGCGGTGGCCGCCCCGTACGGCGTGCTCACCCGCGGCGGGGCTGCCGGAATCGCCGGTGCCGACTGGCAGGAATACCGCACCACCGACAACCGGACGTTGCTGCGCGCCACCCTGGGCACGGTGACCGTCATCGTCACCGGCAACGCCGACCGCGCTGAGCTGGCCACCCTGGCCGGATCGCTGCACTGACCGGGCCTGGCCGCCGTACCGGCCCCGGCCGGGGTCAGCCGTCCAGTTCTGCCGCGTCGCTGTCGGCGATGGCCTGGTCCAGCCGGCTGCGCGCGCCCTGCAGCCACTGCTGGCAGATCGCGGCAAGTTCCTCGCCGCGCTGCCAGAGCGCCAGCGACTCCTCCAGCGGCTGGCCTCCGGACTCCAGCGCCTGCACGATGTCGCGGAGCTCGGCGCGGGCCTGCTCGTAGCTCAGTTCCGGCTGTTTCTCGGTCACTCGTCCACCTGGCTCTTCGCGCGAGTGCTCATCGCCGCATTCGCTCCGCTCAAGTCTCCAACCCGCTCGTACCTCGCCCTGCCGCCAGCGCGGGCGCTGGCAGTATCGGCTGCTCACTCATCGCGGCTCAGGCTAGCGGGTTGCGGTGTCGGCGGGTGACGGCGCCGGTTCGACCAGCACCCCGAACTCGCCGTCGGCGACCCGGGCCAGCAGCCGATCGCCGGCCACCGCCTGTTCCCGGCGGCGGATCAGCGTGCCCTCGGCGTCGGACAGCAGCGCGTACCCGCGATCCAGTACGGCCTGCGGAGACAGGCTGACCACCCGGGCCAGCAACTGCGCATTCTCCGTCTCGGCCAGCTGCAGCAACGCGCCGAACCGGTGACGCAGCCGCTCGCGGGACCGCTCGGTCTCCTGCTGACCGGCCGCCACCAGCCGCTGCACCGAGCCGCGCAGCCGCTGCGGCAGACCGGCCATCAGCTGGTACTCGTGATCCAGCCGGCGGTGCACGCAGGCCCGCAGCCGGCGCCGCGCCTCGATCACGGTACGTACCTCCTCGGCCAGATCCGGCACGATGCGCTTGGCCGCGTCGGTCGGCGTGGAGGCTGCCAGGTCCGCCACCAGGTCCAGCAGCGGCCGGTCGGTCTCGTGCCCGATCGCGCTGACCACCGGGGTACGCGCGGCGGCCACCGCCCGCAGCAGCGCCTCGTTGGAGAAGGGCAGCAGATCCTCGACGCTGCCCCCGCCGCGGGCGATGACGATCACTTCCACCTCGGGCCGGGCATCCAGCCGCTGCAGGGCGGCGATGATCTCGGTGACCGCGGTGGTGCCCTGGGTGGCGGCGTTCTCGATGGCGAACCGGGCGCCGGGCAGCCTTCGCCGGGTGTTCTCCAGCACGTCGTGCTCGGCCGCGCTGGCCCGGCCGGTGATCAGGCCGATGGTGTGCGGCAGGAACGGCAGCGGCCGCTTCCGCTCGGCGGCGAACAGGCCTTCGGCGGCGAGCAGTTGCCGCAACCGTTCGATGCGCGCGAGCAGTTCGCCCAGTCCCACCTGGCGGATCTCGGTGGCGCGCAGGCTCAGTGTGCCGCGTTCGGCGTAGAAGTCCGGACGGGCGCGCAGCACCACCCGGGCGCCCTCGGCCAGCGGCTCGGTCAGCACGCTGCGGTGACAGGTCACCTGCATCGAGATGTTCGCGTCGGTGTCGCGCAGGGTCAGGAAGTAGGTCTGCACGCCGGGGCGCCGGACGAACTGGGCAACCTGCCCCTCCACCCACACCTCGCCGAGCCGGCCGATCCATTCGGCCAGCGCCTGACTGATCCGGCGTAGCGGCAGCGGCGACTCCGGGCTGGACTCGAGCTTGCTCACCGGCCGGGGTTCACCGGTCCCGGGTCCGGACGGCTAACCGCGCCGGTTGCTCGCTGCCGGCGGACGGTCACTGCTCGTCCGGCGATTCGCCTTGGTGCGCATGCAGAATCTCGGCCGCCATGGTGGACGGATTCGGTCCGGCGGACGGATCGGCCTTGCTGGCCGCTTCGGCGAGCGGTTCGCTGCGCGGGGCTGCCTTCTTCGCCGGCGCCTTCTTGGCCGGCGCTTGGGCTGCCTTCTTCGCCGGCGCCTTGGCGGGCGCTGCCTTGGCGGGCGCCGCCTTGGTCGCCTTCGCCGGCGCCGTCTTGCCGGCTGCTGGCCCACCTGTGATCTCGTCCGAGTCAGGTGACCCGGCGGGTGCCCGGTCCAGGTCGGGCGACGGTTCCCCGGAGGTGGCCACCGCGGTGTCGCTCGGGCGGGTCGGAGCGGTGTCGGTCGGATGGGCCGGCTCGGCGCCTCCCGGTTCGCGCTCACCGGCGCCGGCCGGTTCGCCCGCGGTGTCCTCCAATTCGCCCGCGGTGTCCTCCAGATCGGCCGCGGTGTCCTCCAGATCGGCCGGTTCGGCCGATTCCAGGTCGGCCAGGTCGAACGCGGCCCGGGGGCCGTTCGAGTTGGAGTTCGCCGGAGCGTCGTCGAAGGTGGCCCAGGCCGGCGGTTCGGCGGAGGTGCCGCGCAGATGGCTGAGCACCTCGTCGCCGCGTGCGGCGTAGGTCGCGATGTGTTGTTGCACACGCAGCGAGGCCTGCATCGCGGTGCTGACCGCGACCATGGGCAGCTGCGGAAGCGTCTCGGGCAGCTTGCGCGCCTCTGCCACCGCGGTAGCGGCCAGGCCCAGCGCGGCGCGGATAGGCGTCGGAATATGCGGCATTCCCTAAGCCTGCACCACCCGGGCCGATCCTGACCACTTGCCTCGTCCTGGTAGGCCGACTCGCCGGAGCGGGCCAGCGGACCGGCGCTCGGTCCGTAGAATCGGCGGCATGACTGCCGGAGCTGCCAAGCGCGTCCTGCTCGCCAAGCCGAGGGGATACTGCGCCGGCGTCGACCGGGCGGTGGAAACCGTGGAGCGGGCGCTGGCGCACTTCGGGGCTCCGGTCTACGTACGCAAGCAGATCGTGCACAACCTGCACGTGGTACGGGCGCTGGAGGAGCGCGGCGCGGTCTTCGTCGAGGAACTGGCCGAGGTGCCGCCGGATTCGGTGGTCGTGCTGTCCGCGCACGGGGTGGCGCCGGTGGTGCACGAGCAGGCGAGCGACCGCCGGCTGCGGGTGATCGATGCCACCTGCCCGCTGGTCACCAAGGTGCACAACGAGGCGCGCCGATTCGCCGACAAGGACTACGACATCGTCCTTATCGGGCATGACGGGCATGAAGAGGTCATCGGCACCACCGGTGAGGCACCGGATCGGATCAAGCTGGTGGACGGGCCGCAGGACGTGGCCGAACTGCAGGTGCGCGATCCGGACCGGGTGGTGTGGCTGTCCCAGACCACGCTGTCGGTGGACGAGACCATGCTGACGGTGAGCGCACTGCAGGA
>DASUAC010000421.1:0-7205 GCA_035763985.1 Jatrophihabitans sp.
TGGGACCCGGACGAGTTGTCCGGCCTCGCCGAGGCCGTCCGGTCCCGCGGCCTGACGGTCGAGGCCGGGCTGGCCACCCACGCCCACCACGATCACCTGCTCTGGCATCCCGGGTTCGGCGACGTACCGCGCTGGGCGTCCCGGCGGACCGCCCAGCTGGCCACCGAGCACCGGGCCGACCTGCTGGCCGCGCTCGGGCCGGACTGGCCGCCGGAACTGGCCGAGGTGTTCGGCCTGCTCAGCGTCGCCGAACCGGATCCGCTCGGCAGCGGCGACGATCCCATCGTGCTGGTGGTGCACGACGGGCACGCCCCCGGACACAGCGCGCTCTGGCTGCCGGCCCGCGCGGTGCTGCTGGCCGGCGACATGCTCAGCGACCTGGAGTTGCCGCTGCCGCACGACCCGGACGACCTGGCGTCCTACCTGGCCGGGCTGGAGGTGCTCGCGCCGTACGTGGGCCGGGCCGAGGTGCTGGTGCCCGGGCACGGCAGCCCGGCCTGCGACCCGGCCGGCCGGCTGGATGCGGACCGGCGCTATCTGGACGCGCTGATCGCCGGCGTCGACCCGCAGGACGAGCGGTGCGGCAATCCGGGGATGGCCGAGGTGCACGAACGCAACGTGCGGCTGGCGCGGGCCTACCGAGCCGGCTGAGCCGCGCTCAGTTCAGCGGCATCCAGTAACCGCTGAAGATCAGCACCGGCTGGTCGTCGGCCCGGTTGTGCACGATATGCGCCTCCTCGCTGTCGAGCAGGAACGCGTTGCCGGCGCCGACCTCGGTGATGGTGCCGCCGACCTCGACGTGGGCGGTGCCGGTGAGCACGATCGACAGTTCGAGCTCGGGGTGGCAGTCGCGCACGCTCGAGGTGCCCGGCGGCACGGTGTACCACATGGCACCGAACGGCATGACCCCGTCGCCGATTCGATACTGCTCCCAGCGGGCCACGGTGATCGGCCCGATCTGCTCGAAGTCGGTCCGGGCGGTTTCGAAGGTGCGCATGCGCTAGCTCCTGGTCCTCGGGCGGCCACGGCTCAGCCATCCGGGTTTACCCATTTCGGGGAGCACCCGAATTCGATGTCGAGCCGACCGGGACGATCCAGCCATTCCATGCTAGGTGTCCGCAATGCCGCGAGCAAGGACCGCCGGGGAGTTTGTCCCGTGCGGCACGGCCAGAACGCTGGGCCGAGCAGCGCTGTGTGGCGGCCGTTTTGGGGCCTGCCGGGTGTATTGACACCCCTACGACCCGCAGTTTACGGTGAGCCGAAGAATATGACCCGGGACGGTCTGCGCATATTGTGTTCAGAGTATTCATTGTCAGTTTCAACGCTTTGACGCCACCCCTGCCGTGGGTACAAGGCCCCGAATGCGGCGTGCGCCACGGGAGGTCGGAATGAGTACGGACATCGAGGCTGCCGCTCGGGAGAACCTGGCCACCGTGCTGCCCGCCGAACTCTCGCCGGCCGACCTCGACCTCGACCGGGACATGTCGGCGGACTACGGCTTGACCTCGTTGAACAAGGTGCTGTTCATGATGTCGGTGTGCGGCGACACCGGGGTGGACCTCGGCGCGTTCACCGAGACCGACGTGGCCCGGCTGCGCACCCTGGCCGACGTGATCGCCGCGCTGAGCAGCCACGCGCGCCAGGAGGTCTGAGATGGGGTTTGCCGCCGAACCCCGGCAGGTGCTGGAGAACGAGCACGTCCTGCTGCGCCCGATCACGCCGGAGGACCGCGCGGCGCAGCGGGCGATCGCCATCGACGAGTCGATCTGGCGTTATTTCATCACCCTGATCCAGACCGACGCAGACTTCGACGCCTTCTTCGACGCCGCGCTGGCGGACCAGGAGGCCGGCCGCCGGGTGGTGTTCCACATCATCGACAAGGGCACCGGCCAGGCCGCCGGCAGCATGAGCTTCGGCAACCTGTCACCGAACGACCTGCGCCTGGAGATCGGCTGGTCCTGGTTGGGAATCGCCTTCCAGGGCAAGGGCATCAACCGCTGGGCCAAGTTCCTGATGCTGCAGCACGCCTTCGAGAACCTGGCTGCCGAGCGGGTGGAGTTCAAGACCGACGTGCTCAACGTGCAGGCCCGGCACGCGCTGCGCAACATCGGCGCGACCGAGGAGGGCGTGCTGCGCAGCTACAACCCGATGCCGGGCGGCCGCCGCCGGGACGCGATCTACTACAGCGTGTTGCGCGGGGAATGGCCTGCTGTGAAGGAGATTCTCAGCAGCCGGGCGAAGGTCCCCCCGGTGGCCGCCGGCCCATGAGCCTGCCGTACGTGCGCGCCTGCGGGGACCCGTACCAGATCGGCCATCAGCACGGAGCCACCCGCCGACCGGCCCTGCACGCCTTCCTCGCCGACGGACTGTGCCGGCTGGAGCAGTTGGTGTCCGGGCCGATCAGCATGCACTCGCTCGCGCCGCTGCTGGCCGCCTACGACGAGCGGATCAGCGTGGCCGTACCGCAGCTGGCGCGGGAACTGGACGGCCTGGCGGCCGGGGCGCAGATCAGCCGCGACGAGGCCCTGCTGATGCAGCTGCGCCGGGAGATCACCGGCTACCAGCGGATCCCCACCATGGGTGACTGCACCACCTACGCACGCACCGGCGCCGATCCGGTCCTGGCCCAGACCGTCGACCTGAACGGCGCGCTGGATGACCAGATCACCATCCTGGACGTGTCCGCAACGGGGTCGGCACGGCGCAGCCTGGTGCTCAGCTTCGGCGGTTTGCTCGGTTATCTCGGGCTGAACTCCGACGGCCTGGCGATCGGGCTGAACCTGGTGCTGGGCGGTGACTGGCGGCCGGGGGTGCCGCCGTACCTCGCCATCCGGTACCTGCTGGACTGCGCCGGCAGCGTGGACGAGGCGGTCAGCCTGCTGCGCGGGCTGCCGCTGGCCAGCTCCCGGTCGCTCACCCTGTGCGACCGCACCAAGACGGTCTGCCTGGAGATCCTCGACAACGAGATCGCGACGATCGACGGCCCGGTGGTCAGCCACACCAACCACTTCCTGGTGCCGGAATTCGCCGAGCGGGACGAGCTGAACGTGTTCGCCCGCAACTCCTCGGTACGGCGGCTGGAATCGGCTCGGGCCGGGCTGGCCCGGCTGCCGGCCGACGCCGGGGTGGAGCAGCATTTCGAGCTGTTGGCGGCGCCGCCGATCTGCGTGCCCGACACCGGCGACATCCGGCGGGAACGTACCGTCGCCGCGGTGGTGATGCTGCCCGACCGCGGTGAGCTGCACATCCGGCCGGGCGACCCGTCCCGGCATGCCACCGAGACCTTCCGGCTCAGCTAGCAAGGACAGCTCATGGCACAGTGGTTCCTCTCCCAACCGGGCAGCGACCGGCAGCCGGCCAGGGTGGTGTGTTTCGCGCACGCCGGCGGCAACCCGCGCAGCTTCCTGACCTGGCAGCCGGCGCTGGCCGAGGACGCGCAGCTGCTCGCCGTGCTGCCGCCGCACCCGCCGGGTGGCCGGCTGGCGCTGGCCGACTACATCGACGGCGCAGCGCAGGCGATCCGGCAACTGGCCGCCCAGGACGCCCGGCCGATCTACCTGTTCGGGCATTCGCTGGGTGCGCTGGTCGCCTTCGAGGTGTGCCGGCTGCTGCGCGACGAGCCGGCGGTGGCGCACCTGGTGGTGTCCGCGCTGGCCGCGCCGCAGCTGCTGCCGTCGCCGCGGGTGCTCGAGCTCAGCCGGAAGGAGGGCCAGGAGTTCGCCGATGCGCTGGTCTTCTTCGGCGGGCTGCCGGCCGAGGTGCTGGCCGAGAAGGACCTGCTGGAGGTGCTGCTGCCGGGCGTGCAGGCGGACTTCGTGCTCGCCGCGCAATACCGGTACCAGCCCGCTCCGCCGCTGGCGATCGGAGTCACCATCGTCACCGGCGAGGCGGATCCGCACATCGCCAAGGCGCAGGTCGAACCCTGGCGGGCAGAGTTCAGCCAACAGCCCGACATCCGCTGGGTACCCGGCGGCCACTTCTACTTCGAGGACGATCCGTCCCTGATCATCGAGGTGCTGGGCGAGGTCGTACGCGCCGATCAGCACGTGGAATTGATCTGACGAGCCGGCCATGTCCCCGACACCCAGCGACCGCAAGCCCAGCGACCGCAAGCCCGCCGGCAGCCAGCCCGCCGGCCGCGCCAAGGCGGAGACGTTCCGCCGGCTGCACCAGCCGGGCACGCCGTTGCTGATGCCCAATCCGTGGGACGCCGGCAGCGCCTGGTTGTTGACCGGCCTGGGCTTCGCCGCACTCGGCACCACCAGCGCCGGGCTGGCGCACAGCCTGGGGCTGCCGGACGGGGTCGACCGGCTGACCCGGGAGATCGTCCTGGCCAACGCCCGGGCCATCGTCGAGGCGACCGACCTGCCGGTCTCCGGCGACCTGGAGAGCTGCTACGCCAGCACGCCGGAGGGCATCGCCGAGACCATCGAAGCGGCCGCGGCCGCCGGCCTGGTCGGCGGTTCGATCGAGGACACCACCGGCGACCCGGCCGAGCCGATCCTGCCGGTCGAGGTCGCGGTGGACCGGGTCAGCGCGGCGGTGCAGGCCGCGGCAGATCTCGGGACGGACTTCGTGCTCACCGCCCGGGCGGACAACTTCCTGTACGGCAAAGCCGATCTGGCCGACACTATCGACCGGCTGCAGCGGTACGCGGCGGCCGGCGCGGCGGTGCTGTACGCCCCCGCGCTGCCCGACCTCGCCGCCGTCCGGGAGGTGTGCCGGTCGGTCGACCGTCCGGTGAACGTGCTGGCCGGCCCGAAGTTCACCGTCGCCGAACTGGCCGAGGCCGGCGCCGGGCGGATCAGCCTCGGCTCGGCGCTGTCCCGGCTGACACTGGGCGTGTTGCGCCGGGCCGCGCAGGAGATCCTGGACGACGGAACGTTCGGCTTCAGCGAATCCGCCATCCCGTACGGAGAGGCCAACACCCTGATGGCTCAGCGAGCACAGTCATGACCTACCCGAGCGCACCGACCTACCTGAGCGGCCCCAGTTACCTGCTCGGCGAGCACGAGGAGGATCACACCAGCATTCCCCGGCTGGCCGAACGGGCGGCGGCGTTCCAGCTGCTGCCCAAGCCGGCGCTCTGGGGCTGGGGCACCGTCCGGCGCACCGAGCGCCCGCTCACCGAGCTGATGGTCGAGACCGGCCGGCGGACGCTCGACCGGGCCGGCGTGCAGCCGGGCCAGGTGGACGGACTGGTGCTCTGCACCACCAGCATCACCGAACCGGCCGAGCACCACGGCCAATTCGTCGCCGAGGTGCTGACCGGGCTCGGGCTCGGCGACGTCGGCTGCTACGGCCTCTCGCTGAACCGCTGCACCAACCTGCTGGCCGGGATCGACCTGGCCACCGCGCTGGTGGCCGGCGGGCGGTACCGGCGGATGCTGGTCATCACCGCCGACCGGGTGCTGGACGAGACCGAGCGGATGGTCAGCTACGCGCTGTTCTCCGACGGGGCGGCCGGCTGCCTGATCGGCAGTGAACCCGCCGGGGAATCGTTCGCGGTGCTCGGCTGCGCCAATGCCCAGGACGCCGGTTCGATGGCCGCGACCGCGGAGATCAGCTCGGAGTTGTCCCGCACGGTCAACGCCCGGTTGCTCGAGCCGCACGGCATGAAGCTCGACGACATCTGCGCCGTCATGCACCTGAACATCTTCCTGCCCCTGGTGGTGGTGAAGGAACGGCAGGCCGGCTACACCGCCGAGCAGATCTACACCGGCAACATCACCCGCGTGGGGCACTGCTTCGCCGCGGATCCGCTGATCAACCTGCTGGATCGGCAGACCCATCCCGGCCACCACTACCTGCTGGTGGCGAGCGTGCCGGGTTCGCGGTTCGGGGTGCTGTTGCGCAAACAGGACGAGGACGGCTGAGCTATGACCGCATCGGGGGCCAACCCATACTGCGAGCTGCCCGACCGGACGGTGGCGCTGCCGGCCCGTACCTTCGAGATCAGCCCGGCCGGCCGGGCGGAGGCCGATCGGCTGCGCCGGTTGCCGGCCGCCGAGCTGTTCCACCGGCTGATCCGCGATCAGGAGTCCGACGCCGCGCTGCTGACCTGCCGCCGGCTGATCGACACCTTCCTCGAGGATCTGCCACAGCCGGCCATCGGCAGCGCCGAGGCCGGTTCGCTGGTCGCCGAGGCGCGCGCCGAGCTGGCGCCGATCGTCGAAGGGCTGGCCGGGCTGCCGGCCGACGTCCGGCAGCTGGTGTACCGGCAGCGGGCGCCGCTGGCACTGCTGGACGGCTGCTGGCTGGACATGGTCTCCCAGCCCGCCACCCAGCCGGCGATCATCGTGAACCGGCTCTACGCCCAGCACTACGCCCAGCGCGGTGCGGGGAATCGGCTGCACAGCCAGGAACATCGCCGACGCCGTGCGCTGGAGGCCGCCGAGGTCACGCTGCCCCCGATCGGCGCGCACGACTTCCTGGCCAGGGCCGAGGCCAGGCCGCTGACCGCGCTGCATGCCTGCTGGTACCTGGCGCTGTCCCGGCTGCCGGCCAACTTCCTGCCCGAGGTGGCCGGGGTGCAGTTCGCGTACCGGATGCTCGGCATCGACGACCTGCTGCTGGGCAGCCGACCGGTGTCGGCCACCGAACCGCTGACCTCGCTGCTGGCCGAGTTCACCGAACTGGCCGACCAGGCCGCGCAGGCGCGGTTCGTCCGCGCGGTGCAACTGGTGATCGGCCTGGAACGCGAACACGTCGGGATGCTGGCCGAGCTGGCCCGCTGGCGCAGCGAGCTGTCGCTGGAATCCCGGGTCGCCGAGATCATCGCCAAGCACGCCGGGATGGCCGGCCGCCAGCACGGCCGGGTGGCGGTCGGCGACCGGCTGCTGTCCGAGGCGTTCGGCGACGCCGAGCTGGATCTGGCCGATTTCCTCGGCCGGTTCCGGGAGTCCGGCTACGTCACGCGCGGCCGGGACGGGATCAGCCCGTTCACCAGCGCGATGAAGTTCGGCGGCCCGATGTTCGGCATCTTCGACGAGCAGGAAGCGGCGGTGTTCCGCAGCTGGGTCGCCTCGGCGCAGGCCGGCGAACGTCCCACGATCGAGATCTCCCCGAACACCGCGGGCAATCGGGCCGCCGAGCACTGGGCGCAGCGGCTGGCCGCCAGCGAGCCGGCCGACGTGGTCGTCGCCGACCCGGTGGTCGCCGATGACCGGGAACTGTTCTTCCGGCTGGTGAACATCGAGAACTTC
>DASUAC010000422.1:0-2577 GCA_035763985.1 Jatrophihabitans sp.
CGATCGAGGCCGCCGAGAAGGGCAAGGCGTACTCGCAGAAGCTGCTCGACAAGGCGGTGTCACGCGGCAAGCTGACCGAGGCCAAGCGCGACGAGGTGCTCGCCCGCATCACGCCGACCGCCGACTACGCCGACCTGGCTGGCTGCGACCTGGTGGTGGAGGCGGTGTTCGAGAAGGTCTCGCTCAAGCACCAGGTCTTCGCCGAGGTGGAGCCGGTGGTCGCCGCCGACGCGCTGCTCGGCTCGAACACCTCCACCCTGCCGATCACCGGCCTGGCCGAGGGGGTGCAGCGCAAGCAGGACTTCATCGGGCTGCACTTCTTCTCCCCGGTCGACAAGATGCCGCTGCTGGAGATCATCCGCGGCGAGCAGACCTCGGACGAGGCGCTGGCCCGTGCGCTCGACTACGCCGCGCAGATCAAGAAGACCCCGATCGTGGTCAACGACAGCCGCGGCTTCTTCACCAGCCGGGTGATCGGCACGTTCGTCAACGAGGCGCTGGCGATGCTCACCGAGGGCGTGCCGGCGGCCAGCATCGAGCAGGCCACCACCCAGGCCGGTTACCCGGTCGGTGCGCTGCAGCTGGCCGACGAGCTGAACCTGGAGCTGATGGCCAAGATCCGCAACGAGACCCGGGCCGCGGTGCAGGCGGCCGGCGGCAGCTACCCGGATCATCCGGGTGAGCAGGTGGTGGACCGGATGCTCGAGCTCGGCCGGGCCGGCAAGCTGCGCGGCGCCGGTTTCTTCGACTACGCAGACGGCAAGCGGGCCGGGCTCTGGCCGGGGCTGGCCGAGGCGTTCCCGCCCGGTAACCCGGCCGCGATCGAGCTGACCGAACTGCAGGAGCGGATGCTCTTCGTGGAGGCGCTGGAGTCGGTCCGGTGCCTGGACGAGGGCGTGCTGAACACTCCTGCCGACGCCAACATCGGTTCGATCATGGGCATCGGTTATCCGCCGTGGACCGGTGGCGTGCTGCAGTACATCAACGGTTACCTGGGTGGGCCGGCCGGCTTCGTGGCCCGGGCCGACGAGCTGGCGGCGCGGTACGGCGAGCGGTTCGCAGCACCGGATTCGCTGCGCAAGCGGGCCGAGTCGGCCGAGCCGTACTGATGCAACTGCCTCTTCGCGCAAGCGCTCATCGGTCGCTCGCCCGGCCATGACCGGACCGCTGGCCGGACTCCGGGTGCTGGAGCTGCCGGCGATCGGGCCGGTGCCGTTCCTCGGCATGCTGCTGGCCGACCTGGGCGCCGAGGTGACCCGGATCGACCGGGTGTCGGCGCTTGAGGATCCGCTCAGCGCTCTGCCGATCGGCGCGGACGGACCGCTCGGCCGCGGCCGCCGGTCGGTCACGATCGACCTGCGGCAGCCGGCCGGCGCCGAGATCGCGCTGGACCTGATTGCGGAATCCGACGTGCTCATCGAGGGATTCCGGCCCGGGGTGGCCGAACGGCTGGGCATCGGGCCGGAGCCCGCGCTGCACCGCAACCCGGCCCTGGTGTACGGCCGGATGACCGGCTGGGGCCAGCACGGCCCGTTGGCGCCGCGGGCCGGCCACGACATCACCTACCTGGCGGTGTCCGGACTGCTGCACGACATCGGACCGGCCGACGGCCCGCCCACCCCGCCGGCCAACTATGTCTGCGACTTCGGCGGCGGCGCGATGTCGCTCGCGGTCGGACTGCTGGCCGCGGTGTTCAGCGCCCGGTGCACCGGCCGCGGGCAGGTGGTGGACGCGGCAATGGTCGACGGGGCGGCGTACCTGGCCACCATGGTGCGCACCCTGCACAGCCACCGGCTGTGGCAGGACGGCCGGGAGGCGAACATCTTCAACGGCGGCATGCCGCACTACCGCTGTTATGCCTGCGCCGACGGCCGGTACGTCGCGGTGGGCGCGCTGGAGCCGAAGTTCTGGACGGAGCTGCTGACCACGCTCGGGCTGGATCCGGCGACGGTGCCGTCCCCGTACGACCCGGCCCGGCAGGCCGAGCTGACCGAGCTGCTGGCCGGCATCTTCGCCGTCCGGACCCGGGACGAGTGGGCCGCGCTGTTCGCGCCGACCGATGCCTGTGTGGCGCCGGTGCTCACCCTCGGCGAGGCACCGGAGCACCCGCACAACGTGGCACGGGCCAGCTACGCCGACTCGGCCGGTGCCACCGTGGCCGCGCCGGCGCCCCGGTTCGAGGGCACCCCGGCCGGACTGGCCGGCGAACCACCCGCCGTCGGAGCGCACACCGAGCGGGTGCTGGCCGGCCTCGGCTACCCGCCGGAGCGGATCGCCGAGCTCCGCGCCGCCGGCGTGATCAGCTGAGGACCCGCATCGCCTGATAGGCCCGGACGATCAGCTCGGCACAGGTGTCCAGCGGCAGCACCGTGCTGTCCAGCTGCAGGTGGTAGAGCCGTGGATCGTCGATGTCGGCGTGGTAGAGCCGACGGACGTACTGCGCCCTGGCCTGGTCCACCTCCGGCAGCCGTTGCCGCGCGACGTCCAGCGGCACCCCCTCGGCCATGGCGGCCTGCGCGACGCGGGCCTCCACCGGGCCGAACAGCCGTACCCGGAGCACGGCCGGCTCGGCGGCGA
>DASUAC010000423.1:0-9748 GCA_035763985.1 Jatrophihabitans sp.
GCAGCGGGTGCCGCGGCGTGTCCACCACCGCACGCAGCACCAGCACCGGGTGCCGGCCGGCCGCGCCGGCCAGCTGGGTCGACTCCATGTCCACCGCGACCACCCCGTCGGCCGCCAGCCCGGCCCGGGCGGCACCGTGCACGATGCGGTCGGTCGAGCGGATCGGCCCGAGCCGCACCGGCAGGCCCGCCCGGCGCAACGCCCCGGCCACCAGCGGCGCCGCCGGGAGGCTCTTCGGCACGCTCGATCCGGTACGCAGCTCGGTGGCCACCACCAGATCGCCGGGCCGCAGGTCGTCGGTCACCGCACCGGCCAGGCCCGCCACGGCCAGCGGCCGGTCGCGCACCTCGGCCCGGCCGGCGCTGGTCAGCGACCGGGCCGGTCCCTTGCCGGTACGCAGCACCGGCAGCGAAGGCAGCACACCGGCCAGCGCGGCGCGTTCGACCGCCAGCGGGGTGCACACCACCGCTGCCGGGTCGGAGGGCCGGATCGTCATCGGGCTGACCCTCCGGCCAACCCTTCGGCTGACCCGCCGGCCAGCCCCAGGTACCGGCCGAGCGCCGAGATCGGGAACACCTGCCGGTACAGGTGGTAGTTGATGTAGAAGTCGCCGGGAAAACCGGTGCCGGTGAACTCCGGTTCGTCCCAGCTGCCGTCCGGCTGCTGGGTGCCCACCAGCCACCGCACGCCCCGCTGTACCGGCGCCGAGCGCTCGCCGGCGGCCAGCAGCGCGAGCAACGCCCAAGCGGTCTGCGAGGCGGTGGAGGTGCCGGTGCCGCTCCATTCCGGCTGGCGGTAGGAGCGCAGATCCTCGCCCCAGCCGCCGTCCGGGTTCTGCTTCGCGGCCAGCCAGCGCACCGCCGCCCGGATCGCCGGGTGCTCGGCCGGCAGCCCGGCGGCCCGCAGCGCGGGCAGCACCGCGCCGGTGCCGTAGACGTAGTTCGCGCCCCACCGGCCGAACCAGGAGCCGTCCGGTTCCTGGTTGTCCAGCAGCCAGCGGATGCCACGCCGGGCCGCCGGGGTGTCCGCCTGGCCCTCGGCGGCCAGCATCTCCAGCACGTGCGCGGTCACATCGGCCGACGGCGGGTCGATCACCGCGCCGAAGTCGCAGAACGGCAGCTTGGTGGCCAGCGTCCGGGTGTTGTCGGCGTCGAAGGCGCCCCAGCCGCCGTCGCAGGACTGCATGCCGACCGACCAGGTCAGCCCGCGCTGCCGGGCGCCGGTCAGCCGGTCATCCTCGCCGCACCGGCGCAGCGCCAGCACCACCTCGGCGGTGTCGTCGACGTCCGGGTAGCCGACGTTGGCGAACTCGAACGGCCAGCCGCCGGGCGCCAGCTGCGGCCGGCGTACCGACCAGTCGCCGGGCACCGTGATCTCCTGGTCGAGCAGCCAGTCGGCCGCCCGGGACAACGCGGGGTCTCCTGCCGGCACGCCGGCGTCGGCGAGCGCGGTGACCGCCAGCGCGGTGTCCCAGACCGGCGACTGGCATGCCTCGATCCGGCGCAGCACGCCGTGCTCGGTCTGCTCCCGGATGGTGAAGCCGTCCAGGCCGGCGATCGCGTTACGTACCGCCGGGTGCTCCAGCGGGTAGCCGAGCACCCGCAGCGCCAGGATCGAGTACACCCACGGCGGCTGGATGCCGCCCCAGGAGCCGTCCGCCTCCTGGTGGGCCAGGATCCAGTTCGCCGCCTTGGCGGTGGCCCGCCGGCGCAGCCAGCCGATCGGCCGCCGGGAGTACCGGCGCAGGGCCGCGTCCAGGCAACCGAACGCCGTCGGCCAGTCGCAGGCCGGCCGGCGCCGCGCCGGTGCGAGGCCGGAGCGCAGCTCGTCGATGCCGAACGGCACCGGGTGCACCGGCCGGGCGGTCTGCACCAGGGTGAGCGGGACGATGGTCTGGCGGGCCCAGCAGCCCCAGTCGTAGATGTTCAGCGGCGCCCAGGACGGCAGCAGGATCAGCTCCGGCGGCATCACCGGCACCTCGTCCCAGGACCACAGGCCGAACAGCGACAGCCAGATCTTGGTGAACACCCGGCTGGCCTCGATGCCGCCGCCGCCGAGTACGAACGCGGCCGCCCGGCGCATGTGCTCGGCCGCCGGATCGTCGCCGGCCAGCCGCAGCGCCACCCACGCCTCGGCGGTGGTTGACAGATCCGCCGGGCCCCCGAAGAACGTCGCCCAGCTGCCGTCCGCACGCTGCTTGCTGCGGATCCAGCGGGCCGCCTCCTCGGTCTCGGCCGGCTGCCGGATGCCCAGGAACTCGCGCAGCAGCAGGTCCTCGGCGTCCATCGTGACGTTGGTCTCCAGCTCGCCCTTCCACCAACCGGCCGGGTCCTGCTGGTCGCGCAGCCAGCGCACGGCCCGCTGCAGCGCCTCGGCCGCGATGTCGTCCGGACCGGTGAGCTGGGCCGACGCGGGGTTGGTGGTGGCGGTCATCTCAGAATTCCCGGTCCGCGACGAACCGCGCCACCTTCATGAATTCGGCCTGCAGCGGCGGCGGAATGGTGCTGGCGGCCAGTGCCTGCTCGGCCTGCCGGATGTGCCACGCGGCCTGGCCGGCCGCCCAGCTGCGGGCACCGGTCGCCTCGATCAGCTCGGCGATCTGGCGCAGGCCGGCCTCGTCCTCTCCCGAGCCGGCCAGCCACTCGGACAGCCGGCGGCCGGCCGGCTCGTCCTGGCTCAGCGCGTAGGTGACCGGCAGCGACCGCTTGCGGGCCCGCAGGTCGGACAGCACCGGCTTGCCGGTGACCGCCGGATCACCCCAGATGCCGAGCAGATCGTCCACCAGCTGGAAGGCCACCCCGAGCGCCTGGCCGTAGGAATCCAGCGCGCGCACCACGTCCTCGTCGCCGCCCACCAGCACGCAGCCGAGCGTCGCGCTGGCCGCGATCAGCGCGCCGGTCTTGCGGGCGGCCATCTGCTGGCACTGCTGCAGATCCACCGATTCCCGGGACTCGAACTGCAGGTCCTCGACCTGGCCGTGGATCAGCTCGCGGGTGGTGGCCAGCAGCAGCCGGAGCGCCGCCAGCGCATGCTCGGAGCCGCTCTCCAGCAGCGCCTCGACGGCCACCGTGAGCATCGCGTCGCCGGTCAGGATGGCGCTCGGCACGCCCCACAGCGTCCACACGGTGGGCCGGTGCCGACGCTCGGTGTCGCCGTCCATCACGTCGTCGTGCAGCAGCGAGAAGTTGTGCACCAGCTCCACCGCCACCGCGGCCGGGACGCCGGCCTCCGCGTCGGCGCCGCCGGCCTGTGCCGACAGCAGCGCCAGGGCCGGCCGGATGCCCTTGCCGGACGGCGCCTGCAGCGGTGTGCCGTCGGCCGCCGACCAGCCCAGGTGATAGGCCGACACCGCCGCGGAGCTGGGGTCCATCCGGGCCACCGCAGCCTGCATCGCGGATCGGAAGCTGTCCATGCTCCGCTCCAGACTCGGACTCAGGGTGGTGGTCACGTAGCGTTCCTTTCCAGTTCGGCTCCGGCAAGGCCGGTCGACGGATCGAGGTCGTACCTGGACGCGGCGACGTGGTCGTACCGGGAACCGTGCCCGGCCGATCCGGTGCTGTCGCCGGCGAGCAGCAGGTTAGCGGCCGACTCACCGGACAGCACAGCGCTTTCCATGGTTGCCGGCCAGCCGGTCGCGGTCCACGCGCCGGCCAGCGCCAGTCCGGGCAGCCCGGCGTCGGCCGGCGGCCGGAACCGGCCGCTGCACGGGGCCGCCCGGAACGTGGCGTGCCGCTCCCGGGTGACGAAGAAGTCCACCAGCCGGGCCGTCCGGGTCGCCGGCAGCAGCTCGGCCAACGCCGGCAGCACCCGGTCGCGGATCCCGGCGGTACGGGTGTCGATCAGCTCGGCGGCGGCGGACAGCGAGATCGCCAGGTACTGCCCGTCGGCCAGGCCGGACTGCCGGGTCCGGTCGAACAGCCACTGCACCGGCGAGTGCACGCCGGCCAGGAACGGCTCGGTGAGCACCTGCCGGTCGTACACCAGGTGCACGTTGACGATCGGCGAGCTGCCGAGCCGCGCCGACCAGCCGGCCGGCAGGCCCGCCGTGCCGGCCGGCAACAGCCGCTCGGCCTGCTCCGGCGGCACCGCGAGCACCACCTGGCCCACCCGGTCGGCGTGGCCGGCGGAGTCGCGCAGCAGCCAGCCGGAACCGTCCCGGACCAGCTCGGTGACCCGGCTGCGGGTACGGATCTCGGCGCCGGCGCGGTGCAGCTCACGGGCCGCCGGCTCGGCGTGCAGCTGCTGCAGCGGGATCAGCGACCAGCCGATGTCGCCGGCCGCGGCGTGGCTGAGCAGGCCGGTCTGGAACACCTTCGCGGCCATCGTCAGCGACGCCGCCTCGGCCGGCAGGTTCAGCGTGGCGACGGTGAACAGGTCCCACAGCGCGGCCACCGTGCGCTGGTTCTGCCCGTGCCGATCGAGCCAATCGCCGAAGCCGACCCCGTCGATCGCCGGGTCCTCGGCGCGCAGCCGGCGCATCGCCAGCGCGCCGGACACCGCGCGCAACCGGTCGGCGGGCGAGAGCATCGGGTAACGCAGCAACGAGCCGCCGAGGTGCAGCGGGGCCGGCAGCCGGTTGCGGCGCAGCCGGCCGGGCCGCATGCCCGGGGCCCGTACCGGCACGTCCAGCCGCGGCTGGATGGTCACCTGGTCGCGTACGCCGAGCCGGTCGAGCAGCCGCAGGTACGCCTCGCAGCAGCGCAGGAAGACGTGCTGGCCGTTGTCGACGTCCAGCTCGCCGCGCCGGAACGAGTGGGTCAGCCCGCCCAGCTTGGCGCCGGCCTCCAGCAGCAGCACCGGACGTCCGGCGTCGGCCAGCCGCAGCGCGGCGGTGAGGCCGGCCAGCCCGCCGCCGACCACGGCCACCCGCTGCTGCTCTCTGCTCGGCTCGTGGCCGGTCATGCCGGCGCTCCGATCAACGCCCGGACCGCGATCCGTCCCTTGTCGGCGCCGGACAGGCTGAGCCGGCTGCCGAACACCAGCGCCGGTTCCTCCGCGATCCGCTGCAGCAGCTGCCGGTAGATGCCGGCCATCGCGGCACAGCTGCTCCGGCTGCGCCAGTCCAGCAGCGGCAGCAACCGCAGGCCCTGCTGGTACCAGCCGATCGCCCGCTCCGCGCTGAACCGGATCAACTCGGTCAGCCGGCCGCCGTCGTCGACCAGCCGGCCCGCTCCGTCCAGCTCCAGCCGTACGCCGAACCGGTCCAGGTCCTCGGTCGGCAGATACACCCGGCCGGTCAGCAGATCCTCCCGGATGTCGCGCAGGATGTTGGTCTGCTGCAGCCCGATGCCCAACGCGTCGGCGTAGCCGGCCGCGGCCGGGTCGGTGCCCTCGCTGCCGAACACGCCCAGGCAGAGCCGGCCGATCGAGCCGGCGACGTAGCGGCAGTACTGGGTCAGCTCCTCGAAGCTGCGGTAGCGGGCGCCCTGCACGTCCAGCCGGACGCCGGAGATCAGCTCGCCGAACGCGGACAGCGGGATCGGGAAGAGCCGGCTCACCGCGGCCACCGCGACGAGCACCGGATCGCCGGACTGCGCCGCCGCGTCGATGCCCCGCGCCTGAATGTCCAGCAGTTGGCCGCTCAGCGCGTCCAGCCGGGCCAGCTTCTGCTCGGCGGGCGAGGAATCCCCGTCGCCGATGTCGTCGACCCGCCGGGCCAGCGCATACACCGCGCACAGGGCGGTGCGCTTCTGCCGCGGCAGCAACCGGATGCCGTAGTAGAAGTTGCGCGCCTGGGTCCGGGTGATCGACTCGGTGGCGGCGAAGGCGTCGGTGAGCTGGGCGTTCATCGGACGTGCCGATCCCGCCGCCGGCTGAGTATCCGCAGGGCGTAGCGGGCGGTGGTCAGCCGGCTCGGCTTGGGCACGGTGGCCAGCACGTCACCGCCGGCCTGCCGGATCGCGGTCACCGTGGCGCGGCCGCCGGCCAGGTAGCCGGCGATGGCCGGCCGGGCCCAGCCGCGCAGCCGTCCGACCAGTTCGTCCCCGGCGTCCAGCAGCCGCTCGCAGCGGTCCACCTCAAGCTCGATCAGGGCCCGCAACCCCGGGCCGGCCGTGCTGCCGGTGAGTTCTGCCTCGGTCACCCCGAAGTGCCGCAGGTCCTGCTGCGGCAGGTAGATCCGGCCGCGCCGGTAGTCCTCGGCGACGTCCTGGCAGTGCTCCAGGATCTGCAGCGCGATGCACACGTCGTCCGAGAGGACGGCCAGTTCGGGTTGCCGGTAGCCGAAGATCTGCAGCACCAGCCGGCCGATCGGCACCGCCGAGAGCCGGCAGTAGCCGAGGAGATCTTCGAACGTCTCGTAGCGGAAGGTGCGCTGATCGGTCCGGTTTGCCTCGATCAGATCCAGCAGCGGCTGCTCGGACAGCTCACGGCGGCGGATCGCCGGGACCAGCCTGCGCAGCACGTCGGCCTGCGGCCGGCCAGCGGTGAACGCCCGGTGCTGGTCGGCGGCGAAGCTGTCCAGCAGCGCCAGCCGATCACCGGTCGCCTCATCCCCGAGGTTGTCGATAACCCGGACCACGTCATACACCGCTATGAGATCCTGCCGCAGGGTACGGGGGAGCACCCGCAGCGACACCGGGAAGTTCTCCGCCCGGCGCTGTTGGTTCAGCGTGGCGATCGACTCGCTGGCCGGTGTTGATGTCAAGGGCAGCCCCCCAGGATCACGACGTGCGGATACCTCCTACCGACGACCTCTCCATTGTTTCCGTTCCGCGGGCGAAGATCTGCCCGTCAGATTGTGAGATCGCAGCCCTGTTCCTATCACAGTGTTACAAAACCAGGTCCTAGCGCGCTAGAAAGTAAAGGTGTCCGGCGATTCCGAACCCGCAGTTGCGCAGCTGGAGGCGATGATCCCCGGCCTGCGGTCGGCCGTGCCGGAACTGATCGACGATCTTGCCGAACGGCTGCCCGCCGTGATGCCGGAATACTCGCAGTTCCTCAGCGATCACCGCGCCGAGGTGACGCTCGCCGCCGAGGGGGTGCTCTGCGCCCTGGTCCGGATCGCCCAGCAGGCGCTCGGCCAGCACGGATCGGTCGACGACGCGATGCTGGCCGAGACCGCCGACCCGGCGACGTTCGAGTACATCGGCCGGATGCAGTGGCGGCGGGGCATCCCGATCGGCCGGTTGCTGGCCGCCTACCGGCTGGGCGCCCGGCAGACCTGGCGGCTGATCGCCAGGCAGGCGCTGCTGCACCAGATGCCGCCGGAGGCGCTGACCGCGCTGGCCGAATCGGTGTTCAGCTTCGTCGACCAGCTGTCCTCCGCCTCGACCGCCGGCTACCTGGACGAGCAGTCCGAATCCGCCGTCGCGCGCGAGCACGCCCGGGACGAGCTGGCCGAGCTGCTGCGGTCCGACCGCAGCGACAGCCAGGCGGTACGCAGCGCGGCGCTGCGGGCCGGCTGGCCGTTGCCGGCCACCGCCGCGGTGGTGCTGGTCGGCCGGCAGCGCGAGGCCGGCGCCACCGCGATCAGCCGGCTGGACCAGTCCTGCCTGCGGATGCGGCACGGCGGCCTGCTCGGCGCGATCGTGCCGGATCCGGACGCACCCGGCGAGCGGCAGCGGCTGGCCACCGCGCTGCGTGGGGCGTCGGCCACCATCGGCCACCCGGTGCCGCTGGCGCAGCTGCCGGCCAGTGCCCGGATCGCCGGCATCGCCGCCCGGCTGCTGGAGGAGAAGGTGCTCAGCGCCGATCCGTTGTTCGCCGACGAGCACCTGGACGCGATCATCGTGCACAACGATCCGCGGTTGCTGCAGGCACTGCGCCGGCAGTGCCTGCAGCCGCTGGCGGGACTGCCGGCCGGCTCGCAGGCCAGCCTGCGGGAGACGTTGCGGGTCTGGCTGCGGCGCGGCGGCGACCGGCGGGCCACCGCGACCGAGTTGCAGGTGCATCCGCAGACCGTCCGGTACCGGATGGGCCGGCTGCGCGAACTGTTCGGCGACCAGCTCGACGATCCGGACTTCCGGCTCAAGCTGCTGCTCGCCCTCGCCTGGGAACCGGCCTGAGCCATGCCGGACCGCCGTCCGATCGATCGCGCCGGGCCGACGGCCGCCGGTAGGAAGGATGCGGCGGCAGGCAGCGGCTCGCCCGGCGAGGTCGGGGGTGTGGCGATGCGGTGGGCGTCCCGGTCGCTGGACGGAGTGCGCCAGATCGGCATCGGCCTGCTGATCTGGGCCGGCTACCTGCTGATCACCCATGCGGTGCCGGTCGCAGTGCCCGGCGCCGATGCCCGCGGACGTGCCCTGCTGGACGCCGAGCGCCGGCTGCACCTGGACGTCGAACTGGCCAGCAATCATTGGCTGAACGGGCACCGGGTGCTGGGCTGGCTGTCCGCCTGGGAGTACGCCACCACCTACATCGTGACCACCTTCGCGGTGCTCGGCTGGCTGTGGTGGCGCCGTCCGGCGAGCTACCGGTGGGCCCGCAACACCTTGGCGGTGAGCACCCTGCTGGCGCTGCTGTGCTTCTGGCAGTGGCCGACCTCGCCGCCGCGGCTGCTGGCCGGGTCCGGCTTCGCCGACATCGTCGCCCGCTTCCATCCGGTGCTGTCCTGGGGCGGTGGCGCGGTCGCCTCGTCGGCCGACCAGTACGCGGCGATGCCCAGTCTGCACGTCGGCTGGGCGGTATGGGTGACCGTGGTCAGCCTGCGCGCGGGCGCCACCCGGCTCGGCTACTCGCTGGCCTGCCTGCACCTGGTGGTCACTACGGCGGTGGTAATAGCGACCGGCAATCACTACGTTTTCGATGTAGTGGCAGGGGCCGCGATCGTCGCCATCGCGGCCGGGGAGGAGCGGATCCGGACGGTGGCAGTGAGGCGTTGGCGATCGGTTCGCGGTGGCGCCGCGGTGGCCGGGCCCGGCGTACCGGTCGCGGACGACGTCACCGCAGCCCGTCGCGGCCTGGCCGCGGACGGCGGCAAGGTGGCCGTTGCGGACGGCGGCACGGTGGCCGCCGCGGATGGCGGCAAGGTGGCCGCGGCGGATGAGTTCTTCCTGCAGGTGGAGACCGCGACGGTGCAGCAGCCGGTCGGCGGTTTCGTGCTGCTCGACCTGGCCGGGGCGGACGGCCCGGTGGATCTGGCCCGGTTCCGGCGGCTGTTCGCCGAGCGGATCCCTGCGATGCCGCGGTTCAGCCAGCGGTTGATCCCGGCCGGCCGCTGGCGGCATGCCCGCTGGCAGACGGTGCCGGTGGATCTGGACTGGCATGTCGCCGAGCACCGGTTGCCGCCGGGCGGCGGGCGGGCGGCCTTGCTCGACTTCGTCTCCCGGCTGGCCGAGCAGCGGCTGCCGCCGGACCGTCCGCTGTGGCGGCTGTGGTACCTGCCCGGCGTCGGCGAGCGGCAGTCCGCCGCGGTCGCGATCATGCATCACGCGATCGGGGACGGACTGGGCGTGGTGGACATCCTGCGCCAGCTGTTCGAGCCGGCGCTGCCGCCGCCGCGGGTGCCCGCGGTGCGGGTCCCGCCGGTCGCGGTGCGGGCCGGCCTGGCGGTGCTCGGCATCGGGCAACTGGTGCTGGACGGCGGAGCGGACCGGCTGCCGTACGCCCGGCCGCTGTCCGGCCGGCGAGCAGTCCGGTGCGCGCTGACCCCGCTGGGGCCGGTGCTGGAGCTGGCCCGCCGAACCGGCACCCGGGTGACCGACGTGCTGCTGGCCGCCACCGGCGAGGCGCTGGCCCAGGCGGAATGCCGCGGCCTGGGCGAGCTACGGCTGCGGGCCGCGGTGCCGGTGACCACCCGGGCTCCGGC
>DASUAC010000424.1:0-9308 GCA_035763985.1 Jatrophihabitans sp.
GTTAGCGTGGGACACGAAGGCCTCCGGTCGGGTGAAGCGGTTCCTAGACAGCTCCACTTCACAACCGGAGGCCTTCCCCGTCTCAACGACAGGCCGACATCACTTCAAACCGCGACAACGTCCCTGGACATCACAGCTAGCGACGCCGGCTCAGCGCAGCCGCGTCAAGCCCGGCCGGCTCGGCGCAAGAGGGTCAAGCCTGGCCGGCTCAGGCGTCCCGATTCGTCCAGACGTCGATGGCGAAGTCGGCGTCCACCACCCGGGTCTGCCGGGTCAGGCCGAGGATGCTGTCCAGAGTGCCGTGCAGCGTCTCGGTGCCGAGGTAGCGGCCGGCGACGTGATGGTTGCGATGGCAGGCCAGCACGGTCGCGTCGGCGGTCAGGCTGCGGCGGACCGCGTCGGCCAGCGATGCCCAGTCGGCCAGGTCCATCAGGTAGCCCATCTCGTTGAGCACGATCAGGTCGAACCGGTGCCCGGCCGGCCAGTCCAGCGGCAACTGCAGGTACTCGATCCGCACGTTGGACAGGTGCATGGTGCGCGCCCGCGCCTCGGCCAGCGCCGGCCGGTTGTCGTCGGTCGCCAGGATCCGCTCGGTACGGCGGGCCAGCGCCGGGATCAGCTCGCCCGATCCGCAGCCGGGCAGAAAAGCGTTCCCGTAGCGGGCGTGGTGCAGGCTGGCGACCACCAGGTCACGGCGCCGTTCGGCCAGCCAGCCGCTGCGCATGTGCCAAGGGTCCTCGGCCAATGCGTATAAGTCGTTCAGATGTTCCAGATTGGTCATTTTCGGCCTGCCTCATGCCGCACACGAATCAGTGGAGTCTTCGGTTGACTGCGGACCGGACGAGAACCGGAGCGCCGCCACGCTTCATCGCGCGGCTGGCTGCTGAACCGGCGGGTGCAGGATATCAGCCCGTACAGCATTTGTGCTCGTCGAGAATGGCCAATTTTCCGGCCCTCGCCACGCCGGAAAGCTGCAGTCGCAATCGGGTGCCGACGATTCCGCCGGGACGGCCACGGGCTCAAGCGCGGCCCCGGGTATCTCGAGCGCACTCGGTACGCCCGACCGCTACAGCCAGGCGGGCAGCTCCGGCCAGTCCACGCCGGCCGGCAGCAGCCGGTGCCGGCCGAGTGCCCACGGCAGCAGCTCACGGACCGGGGCACGCACCTCGACCGGATCGGTCGCGTCCGGCCGGCCCAGGCTCAGCTCCAGGTCGGCGTCGCTGGCCAGCACCCGGACGGCGGGTGGCTCCGGGTGCCGGGCGGCGAAGAAGAACGCGTCGGTGAGCAGGGCCGTCCCGAGATCGACCGGCACGTCGGCGAAGCCGGCCCGGCCGCCCAGGTCCACCGCATGCACCCACACCTCGCGTACCCGCATCCAGGGCACCTCGGCGCCCGGCACCGGGCGGCCGCGATTGGTCCGCACGGTGTGCTGCCAGGCATCGGCCGGCATGGTCCGGATCGCCTCCGCCAGCCGGTCGATGCCGTCCTGCACGTCGGCCCGCAGCTCGGCCGGGGGCTGGCCGGCCGAGCGCTCGATGTCCCGTTCCCGGCTCGCCTGGTCCGGATACATCGGCGTCTCGACCCCGGTCCGCGCCCAGGTCAGCAGGTTGAGCAGGGCGTCGGCGTTGCGGGCCAGGTGGCCGAGCAGGTGCGCCCGGCTCCAGCCGGGCAGCAGCGACGGGCCGGCCAGCGCCTCGTCCGGCAGTTCGGCGACGGTGCCGGTCAGCAGTTCGTTGCCGGCGGCCAGCCAGCCCAGCCGGCGGCTCAATTCCTCCTGATGCACGCAGCAAGTATGGCGGTAATCCTGCTGCGACCTGTCGGTGCCGGTTCCTAGGATGCTGGGCATGCTGCTGTCGCTGCTCACCTTCTCCCTCGCCGCCACGCTGATCGTGCTGCTGCCCGGTCCGGACACCCTGGTGGTGCTGCGCAACCTGGTACGCGGCGGGCGCATCAGCGCGATCCGTACCGTGCTCGGGGTGCTGACCGGGCTGCTGTGCTGGGTGGTGACCGCGGTGCTCGGCCTGTCGGCGGTGTTACGCGCCAGCGAGGACGCCTACCTCGCCCTGCGCATCGCCGGCGCGGCATACCTGGTGTGGCTGGGCATCTCTTCGCTCCGCTCGCGGGGCCAGGTTGCGCCGGACCACGCTGGGCCGGACCAGCCAGCCCGGCGCAGCCTGGTCGGCCGGGGCTTCCCAGCCGGGCTGGTCACCAACCTGCTCAACCCCAAGGTCGGCGTGTTCTTCGTGACGTTCCTGCCCGGTTTCGTGCCGTCCGGCTATCCGGTCGGCCGGGTGTCGCTGCTGCTCGGCGGCATCTACGTCCTGCTGACCGCGCTCTACTTCGCGGTGCTGATCGGGGCCGCCAACCAGGTGCGCGGCTGGTTGGCCACCAGGCACATCCGGCGCCGGCTGGACCGGGCGACCGGGCTGGTGCTGGTCGGCTTCGGGCTGAAGCTGGCCGTCGAGGGCTGAAGCTGGCCGTCCGGTCCGACCTGAGGGGATTAGATGCTGACGATGCTGGTCGTGCTGCTGGCCCTGCTCGGCTGGGCGGTGCTCACCTGGGTGTTGTGGCTGCGTTGCCTGGTGGATGCCTGGCGCCGGCCCGCCTTCGCGTACCGGACGGTCGAGCGGTCCCGAATGGTCACTTTGTGGTTGATCCTGCTGACCGGTTGGATCGGCGGCATCTACTACTGGTTCGTCATCCGACCCGATCTCGCAGCGGTCGAGGCATCGGCCGGCGACCGGGCCGAGTTGCCTCGGGCAGCCGTCCGGCCGGCCCAGCAGGTGGCAACCGTCGGAGCCGGGATCCAGCCGGCACCCGTGACGTCCTCGAGGTCGGCGGTGCTGACCGACCGCGAGCTGTTCATCCGCGCCATCCCGGCCGAGCTCACCAGGACGGACTCGATCCCGCCGAGTTCAGCCTTTCCGCCGCTGCGGTTCAGCCGGCAGGACGTGATCGACGCGGTGCGCGTGCTGGACCCCGGCGCGAACGTCACCGAGCACCGGATCACCGTGACGCAGCCGGAGTTCACGATCACCGCGTCGTTCCCGCTGCAGGATCCGCTGCGCGAGGTGCTGCTCCGGGTACGGAGTGCCGGCACCGGCGACGGTGCCGACCGGTTCCTCGGTCAGCTGTTGGCCAGACTGGACGCCCGGGCGTTCGACACCGGCTCGCCGACGTTGGTGTTCACCCCGCCCGCCGGCTGACCGAACGGCGACCACGTCGTGACCATGATGAACGCCGCGCATTTAGCAAGGTCATCGCCGCCCACCTCGACGGCGAAGGCGCATCCCGGTTCTGGCAGGAGAAGGCCGCACTGAAGGAGGCCCCGGAGACGCTGCTCCTCACGCGACCGCCGCGGCGCCGCACGGGACCCGGCGGCCCTCACCGGGGCGGTGCGCAAGTACGGATCCGCGCGGTGTCCGGCCGCTGCACCTTGCTCGGACTGCGCGGCGGCGCGCTTAGCTGGGCGTGGTTGCAGCCGATCTTCTCGGACGACTGACCGGGCCTGGCAGCCCACCAGAGGCCGGCAGGCAAGGGGCTAGGCAGGGTAGCGACGAACCACTACCCTGCCACGCACGGTGCGGGTGAGATCACCCGTTCGACCTTGGAGCGACACATGCGCGTTCGTGCTCTGCGTCACGTTCTCGCGGCCACCGCGGTCGCCGCCACCGCGGTCGCGGGGGTGCTCACCGCCACGCCGACCGGAGCCGCCGCGGTGGGCCCGGCCGCCGCGCACCGCGCACTGCCCACCGGCGGTGACCGCACTTTCACCAGCACGGCCGGCGGCTGGGTCGGCTACGTCGTCTCCGGCTACGGGCCCTACACCAGTGTGTCTGCGTCCTGGACCCAGCCGGCGGTCTCGTGCGCCGGCGCCACGGAAGACACCTATTCCAGCTTCTGGGTCGGCCTCGACGGTTCCCTCTCCGACAGGAACACCATCGAGCAGACCGGTACCGAAGCCGACTGCATCAACGGCTCGCCGTTCTACGGGGCGTGGTACGAGTCCTACCCGAACCCGCCGATCTTCCTGAGCGGGCCGGTCGTCATGCCCGGCGATCTGTTCTACGCCAAGGTGACGGCGAACGGGTCGGGCTCGTTCACGACGTTCCTCGAGGACAAAACCCAAGGTGACTGGACATACAGCGTCACCTTCAAGCTCGGTAAGGCCCAGCGCGCGTCGGCCGAGGTCGTCGTCGAGACGCCGATGGTCAACGGAGAGACGAAGCCGCTGTCCGACTTCGGCACGGTCAATTTCAGCGGCGCGACCGCGAACGGGACGTCGTTCGCGAGCCTGACTGGCCTGCAGGCGTACCAGCTGCCCGGGGTGGCGACCATCTGTCCGATGTCCGCAAGCGGCGACTTCTCGATCCACATAGGCACTGGTGCGTGCTGAGGTAACTCGATCAGCCTTTAGGCAGCCAGCCCAACCGCGACGCCGGTCAGTTGGTCAGCTGGCTGGCCCGGCTGGCGTTCAGCGACATGCAGAAGCTCGGGGACGTGCAGGACACCGCCCTGGATGCCGCCACGGAAGTCATCGACCACTGGGTACCGTCCCAGGCGACGTCCTGCTCGTACTGCCATCCGGGGGCCGCCGCGGTGGCGACGCATAGCTGGGCATTGGCGCAGGAGATTCCGGTGACCTGGCCGTCGGCGGCCACGCCCGACTGGCCACCAGCGGCTGCTGTGCCAGCGCGCGGCCGGGCCAATGCCGATCGCCATACAGAAGCTCAAGCCGGTGCAGGAGATCGCCGTCAGCCGGGTGGCGCCGGTAGGACTGGGCAGACCCGGCCTAGGTTCCGTGATAGTTGTAACCCTGACTTAGCGAGAGGGTGTCCCCGGCGCCGGCTCCGATTCCGAACTCGGTCGCGAAGGCATTCGGCGACCCGGAGCCCTCGTTGCCCCAGGTCTCGGCGACGGAGGGACCGACGACGTCGTCGCCGACGGGCACGTAGCGGCTGAGTGTCGCGCCCTTCCCGGACACGAACTTGTCGACGTCGCCCGGGTTGGGCCTAGCGCACTGATCGATCCAGCCGGCCCGGGCCGAGGCCGATGCTCCCGGTGTACCTCTCGAAGCCTCAGGTCCGGCAAAGAGATGTCCCTGGTTGGTGATCGTTACGTTGTAGCCGCCACCGCGTCCCGATCCCAGGTTGTAACCGAGGTTGAAGTTGTAGTAGTCGGGCAGTCGGAGGACTGAGAGGCCCAGCGGGTCCGCGCCGTTGAGTGGGCTGTCGGCGGCGTAGCCGTAGGCAGCGCCGGTGACCGCCACCAGCGGATCCCGGCTGAGGAATTGGCCGGTGGCCGGGTCGTAGTAGCGGTTGCGTAGGTAGTACAGGCCGCTCTCGCTGTCCTGATATTGCCCGTTCCAGCGAAGCGGAGTGTCCACCGTGCCGGCCTGGGCCTTGAGGTTGCCGTAGGGGTCGTAGGTGTAGCTGGCGACCACGGTGCCGGTGCTGTTGGTGAGGGCACGAGTGGAGCCGAGTTGGTCGTGGTGGTAGTAGAGGGTGCCGCTGGCGCTGATCTGTTCCAGGGGCAGCCCGTCGGGGCCGTAGATGTAGGCGGTGGAGCCGTCGGTGAGCAGTGTCGGGATGCTGGTGCTGGTGTCCCAGGTTTCGGTGGTGGTGGCGCCGGAGACGGTCTTGGCGGTGCGCAGGCCGTCGCCGTTGTAGGCGTAGGTTGCGGTGCTGGCGTAGCTGGTGAGCCGGTTAGCTTGGTCGTAGCCGAGGGCCGTCGCGGTGCCGGTCAGCGGCTGGACACTGGTTCGGTTGCCTTGCTGGTCGTAGCCGAGGCTGGTTTGGGCCGGCCGCAGCGTGATCAGTGCTCCGACGAGTTGGGTGCTGGCGCTGTGGGTCGCGGTTCGGTCGCCGGTGGCACCGGTGGCGGTGAGGGGCTGGTCGGCGATGGTGGCGTCGGTGGTGCCGCCGGCCTTCTGCACCCGGGTGGTCATGCCGGTGGGCATGGTCCAGGTGCCGGCGGTGCCGCTGGCGCCGGCGATCATGACGAGCTGGTCGCCGAGCGCGGCGGGGCTTTGCGACGCCGCGGCGACGGTGGTGCCGGCTGCGGTGGCGCCGGAGGAGGTTGCGTCGATCGGGTTGGTGGGGTGCACGTTGCGGTAGACGGCGAGGGTGACGGTCTTGGCGATCTTGCCCTGGAAGGAGAAGGTCACCGAGGTGTCGCCGGCGGCGACGGTGCGCCGGAAGACGACGATCTTGCCGGCGCTGTTGGCAGTGCCGGAGGCGTAGGTTCCGATGACGGTGTAGCCGGTCGGGGTGGTGACCGATTTGCCGTTGGCCAGCGAGGCCGCGGCCAGCACCTGGTCCCCGGCCGTGATGCCGCTCGGCAGGGTGAGGGTGAGCGCGCTGGAGGTGCTGTCGCCGGCGCTGGCGGTGCCGACCAGGGAGATGGCCGGGTTGGTGGTGACCGCGCCGAGTTGGTTAGCGGCGTCATAGATCTGGCGGGTGTTGTCCAGCCGTTTGGTCAGGTTGTTCGCGGGGTCGTAGCCGTAGCTGGTGGTGTCGACGCCGGTGAGTTGGTTGAGGGTGTTGTAGCCGTAGCTGTGGGTGTCGGCCGGCACGCCGGTGGAGGTCACCGAACTCAGCAGCCCGGCGCCGTCCCGGCCGTAGTTGAAGCTGGCGAATGGCGCGCCGGGGTTGGCAGTGGGTGCGTCCTGGGTACCGGTCAGCTGGCCGGCTGGGTCGTAGCTGGTGCTGGCGGTGGTGCCATTCGGGTAGGTCTGGCTGGTCAAGTCCGAGTCGGGGTCGTACCCAAACGCGGTCTGCTGGGCGTTCCAGTCGGTGACCGAGGTGAGCCGGTCGGCGGCGTCGTAGCCGCGGGTGACCGTGCCGGTGCTGCCGGGGTAGTCGATGGCGGTGAGCAGGCCGGCCAAGTCGTAGTGGTAGCCGATGGTGTTGCCGGCGCCGGTGGTGGTGCTGGTCATCCGGTGCAGGCTGTCCCAGGCCCACGTCGTGGTGCCGGTGCCGTCGGTCATGGCGGTGCGTTGGCCGTCGGCGTCGTAGCTGACGTTGGTGACGTCCGGGGTGGCCGGGTCGGAGTAGTTCACTGCGGTGAGCTGGTCGGCGGCGTCGTAGGAGTATGTCGTGGTCCGCCCGGCGGGGTCCGTGCGGGTGACCAGGTTGCCGACGCCGTCGACGTCGAGCAGGGTCGCTCGGCCCAGGGGGTCGGTGATCGATGCGAGGTTGCCGACCGCGTCGTAGTCGTAGGTCGTGGCCTGGTTCGCGTGGTCGTACTGGTGGCGGATCGTGCTGTCGGGCCAGTAGTCCGTCCGCAGGGTCGTGCCGTCGGCGCGGCCGGTCGAGGTGAGTTCGCCGGCGGCGTCGTAGGCGTAGGTGGTGGTGTGCCCGTCGGCGTCGGTGATCGAGTCGAGGTTGCCGTCCGGGTCGTAGTGCCGCACAGTCTCATGCCGTGTCGGGGCGGTCGAGGTCCACAGCGGATCCCTGGTCACCGTCGGTCGGCCGTAGGCGTCATAGCCGTAGGTCGTCGTGTAGGCCGCCGGGTCCGCACCGCTCACGTTGCCCTTCGGCGACACCTGCGAGGTACGCCATCCTCGGTCGGTGTCGTAGCCGTAGCTGGTCTTGTCGCCGGCCGCGTCGGTGACGGAGGCGAGGTCACCGTAGGCGTCATAGGTCCCGGCCACAGCGTGCCCGTTCGGGTCGGTCACCGAGGTGAGGTCACCCGGGTGGGCCGGGTCGTCGTAGTGGTAGGTCGTCGTGGCGGTCGCGGTGCTAGCTCCGGTGCTGTCGAGTAGCGGCGTCGAGCGGGTCAACAGGTTGCCGTTGCCGTCGTAGGTCAGGGTGGTGGTGATCGGCTGGGCGTTGACCTGCTTCGGCTCGGTGACCGAGGTGACCTCGCGCAGGTTGTTGTAGGTGTAGGTGGTGGTCTGCCCGAGCCCGTCGGTCGAGGCTGTGAGGTTGCCGGCGCTGTCGTACGTTGCCGTCGTGGTGTGCCCGTCGGGGTCGAGTGTCGAGATCCTGCCCAGGGTGTCCGGGTCGTAGCGGTAGTACCACGTTGCGGCTCCGGTGGTGCGGTAGCCGGCGGTGACCGTGGTTAGCAGGCCGTCGGTGTAGCCGTAGAGGACGGTGCGGCCCCTCGGGTCGGCCACCAACGTCGACCCGGGAACGGTCGTGTAGTCCAGCGAGGTCACCCGGCCCAGCTGGTCGGTCTGCTGGTCGACGCGGCCCAGGTCGTCGTAGTGGTTGGTGACGACGGGCGACGGGGTCGTGGTCGTGTCGCCGTAGTAGCGGGGCGACCGCATCGTGAGCAAGCGGTGGCCGGCGTCGTAGGTGAACTGCCAGTGTCCGCCGCCGACGTCGACCACATCGGTCAGGTCGCCTGCGGCGTCGTAGCCGTATGTGACCGACCGCGCTGCTGAGGAAGAATCCTGCACCGACGTCACGTGCGAACCGGACAGGGTGAACGTCAACGACCGGCCGGCCGGGTCGGTGACCACCATCGCCGACGGTGCTGGATGGTCCACCGTGGTGCGATAGCCGTTCAGGTCAGAGACGGCGGTCAGCTGGCCGGAGGAGTCGAACGTGAAGACCTCCCGAGACTTGCGGGTGAACGTCCATGTGCCGTCCTGGTTCTGCCTCAGCGTCGCGAGCACCCGCGGCGGGGCCGACCAGCTCGTGCCGTCGTAGGTGAACGTCGCCTGCGCGCCGTTCTCCTGGTGCACGACGACGCTGGACGCATCGATGCCAAGCGACATGCCGTACGACGACGACCAGCCATACCCGAACGGCCCGTCGGCATCGGCGAGAAGCGAGTTGTACGTCCGCGACAGGTCAAGCCCGGGGCCGCGTCCGGGGATCGAGAAATCCTGGCACGTGTGCCCGAAATTGCCGGTCAAGGTGTCGATCGGATCACCGGCCGAGCAGTGGGTCGGCTTCTCACATCCCGGCTGGCCCAGCTGCTCCTTCGGGTCGATCGGGTCGCCGGTGGGCGGTGACTGCGGAGCGTTGGCAGCGTTTGCGGCAGCCTGGGACGGGTACAGCGGGTATCTGTGCACAGGGCTCACTATGGATACGCTGAGGGTAGCGCCGTCCGTGAAGGTCTGAGTGAAGGTCAGAGCGACGGTCCATATCCCGTAGCAGGCGATCGAACTCGTCAGCAGCCGGACGCCGGGAAGCCAACCGCTGCTCCAAGCGGTGCCATTGCCCCTCCAGTAGCCGAAGCTGTAATTGGTATCGACCTGATTTCCGCAAGCGTCGTAGATTGTCTCGTCAACGGTGTTATTGGTCGTTGTGTAGCTCCCCGTGACTGCGTCGTAGACGTCCACCCAGGCGCAAAAC
>DASUAC010000425.1:0-4187 GCA_035763985.1 Jatrophihabitans sp.
TGCCGACATCCGCGCCACCAACAGCGCGTCGGCCCCGGATCGGGTGCGCCCGAGTGCCGAGCTGACCGGCCGGCTGAGCGACGGCCGGCTGAGCGTGGAGGTACCGCCGGTGTCCTGGACCGCACTGTCGCTGGCCGCCACCGGCTGAGCACCGGATGCCTACCCGCCGAATGCCAACCCCTGGAACCCCCAGCCTGGCGAACGCCGAACCCCCCGAGGAGAACTGATGAATCCGCTGGACACCCCCCTCACCCGACGCGGTTTCCTGGGCACCGTCGGCGCACTCGGCGGCGCGCTTGCGCTGGCCGCCTGCGGCGGCAAGAGCACGCCGCCAGGCACCGGTGGCGCGACCGGCGCGGCGGCGGGCGGAGCCAGTTACTCCGGTCCGGCGGTCAAGCTGGCGTTCTGGAACGGCTGGACCGGCGCGGACGGCGACTTCGCCAAGCAGATGGTCGACCAGTTCAACAAGGCCAATCCGAACGTCCAGGTACAGATGAACGTCTACCAGTGGGCGGACTTCTTCCAGAAGCTGCCGGCCGCGGTGCAGAGCGGCAACGGTCCGGACGTCTCGGTGATGCACATCGACGACATCCCGACCCAGGCGGCCCAGCAGGTGATCGTGCCGATCGACGAGATCGCCAAGGCGCTGAACCTGTCCGGCAGCCAGTTCGCACCGGCGGTCTGGAACGGCGGGATGTACAACGACAAGCGGTACGGCATCCCGATCGACGTGCACAACCTCGGCCTGTTCTACAACCAGGATCTGTTCGACAAGGCCGGCATCAGCGCGCCGCCGACGAACGAGTCGGAGTACCTGGACGCGCTGGACAAGCTGAAGAGCAAAGGCATTCAGGGCAGCTGGGTGAGCCCGTTCCAGTTCACCGGCGGTTTCATGTTCCAGTCCCTGCTCTGGCAGTTCGGCGGCGACCTCTACAACTCCGACAACACCCAGGCCACCTGGGACTCCGACGCCGGGGTGAAGGCGCTGCAGTGGATGGTGGATCTGGTCAACAAGGGCTACAGCCCGAAGAACGTCGGCCAGGACGCCGACTACCTGGCGCTGAAGAACTCGAAGAACGCGATGAACTGGCAGGGCATCTGGCAGGTCAACGACGTGAACAAGCTGACCAGCCCGAAGATCGGCCTGGCACCGCTGCCGAAGATCGGTTCGCAGGGTGGCGTCTGGGGCAACTCTCACCAGTTCGTCCTGCCACGCAACGGCAGCAACGACTCGAACAAGCAAGCGGCGGCGCGCTACTTCATCCACTGGTTCACCCAGCACGAGGCTGAATGGGCACAGAGCGCCAAGGTGCCGGCCGAGACCAGCCTGCAGCAGAGCCCCGAGTTCACCAAGCTCACCGACCTCAAGCCGTTCGCCCAGGAGGTGCCGGACGTGCACTTCCCGCCGGCGGTGGCCGGCATCGGCGACGCCACCGGCAAGCTCTACGACGCGATCCAGGCTGCGGTGCTCGGCAAGAGCGACCCGGCCGGTGCGCTGCACAGTTCGGCCAACACCGCCACCGGAATCCTCAGCTCCAACAAGAAGAAGTACGGCTGAGCCGATGACCGGCACGGTGACGGCCGAACGCACGCAGAGCCAGGCGACGCCGGTACGCCGGCGCCCGGTGCGCGGGCACGGTGTGGCGACCCCGTATCTGTTCCTGCTTCCGTACGGCGTGCTGTTCATCGGGTTCATGGTGATCCCGGCGGCCTACGGCATCTGGATCAGCCTGCACGACTACGACTACCTGCTGCCGCACCAGCCGTGGGTGGGCCTGCAGAACTACACCGACCTGTTCAAGTCCGGGACCCGGGATTCGGCCGACTTCTGGAACAGCATGAAGGCCACCGGCATCTTCACGCTGTTCAGCGTGCCGTTCCTGGTGGTGCTGCCGCTGGGCATCGCGCTGCTGCTGAACCGGGCGTTTCCGGGCCGGACGTTCTTCCGGGCGGTGTTCTTCACCCCGTACGTGCTCGGGGTGGCAGTGGTCAGCGTGCTGTTCCGGTTCCTGCTGGACCCGAACATCGGCGTGGTGAACACCTACCTGCACCACCTGGGCGTCGCCCGCAACATCCCGTGGACCACCCAGTTGCCGTGGGCCTGGGTGTCGCTGGTCGGCATGACGGTCTGGTGGACGCTCGGCTTCAACGCGATCATCTACCTGGCCGGGTTGCAGGACATTCCGCGCGAGCTGTACGAGGCGGCCGACGTCGACGGCGCGACCAACTGGGACAAGTTCCGGCACGTCACGCTGCCCGGCCTGCGGCCGGTGATGGTCTTCGTGATCACGCTGACCATCCTGGCCTCGGCCAACATGTTCGGCCAGGCACTGCTGGTCACCAACGGCGCCCCGGCCAACCAGACCCGGACCGCGATCATGGAGATCGGCCAGGTCGGCCTGCGCCAGTACCGGCAAGGCGCGGCCGCGGCGATGAGCTACATCCTGGCCGTCGTGCTGATCCTGATCAGCCTGATCAACTTCCGGCTGCTGCGTAACCGAGGTGAGGCATGAGTGAGCATCGCAACGAGCGTCAGCGAGTGCGGAGCGGAGCGAATCCGGCGATGAGCGCTTGCGCGAAGAGCCGAGGTGAGGCATGAGCACAGCTACCAGTGACGAGCTGGCCGCGAACACCGGCAGTGGCCGTCCGGCAGCGAACCACCCCGGCGCCTGGGCTGCCCGGCGTACCGGATTCTGGGTGTTGATCGGCCTGTTGACGGTCATCTTCGTCGCCCCGCTGCTCTGGATGCTGGTCACCTCGTTCAAGACACCGAACGCGGCGACGAACCCGGACGGGTCGTGGATCCCGCATCCGTTCGACGGCTCCAGCTACCGCAACCTGCTCAGCCTCGGCTCGGCCACCCCGGTGCTGCGCTGGTTCTTCAACAGCCTGGCCGCGGGCCTGGCCAACACCGCGCTGATCCTGATCGTGGACTCGCTCGCCGCCTACGCGCTGGCCCGGATGGAATTCGTCGGCCGCCGCGCCATCTTCGCCACCGTGGTGGGCACGATCTTCCTGCCCGGCTTCATGTTTCTGGTGCCCAACTTCCTGATCGTGAGCAAGCTGGGCTGGCTGGACTCGCTGTGGGCGATCATCGTGCCGAGCGCCGGCGGCGCGTTCGGGGTGTTCTTCCTGCGCCAGTTCTTCTCGACGCTGCCACGGGAACTGGAGGAGGCGGCGATCATCGACGGCGCCAACCAGTGGGAGGTGTTCACCCGGGTGGTGCTGCCGCTGGCCCGGCCGGCGCTGGCCACCCTGGCGGTGCTGTCCTTCCTGACCAACTGGAACGACTTCCTGTGGCCGGTGTTCGTGCTGTTCAGCTCCAGCAACCTGACGCTGCCGGCCGGCCTGTCCACCCTGCAGAGCGCCGCCACCACCAACTACTCGCTGATCATGGCCGGTGCGGTGATCGCCTCGGTGCCGGCGATCATCCTGTTCGTCATTGCCCAACGGCAGATCATCGAAGGGATTTCCCGAAGCGGCCTGAAAGGATGACCCGGCGGGCCCGCCGTGCCGCTGCCGGCGGGCTCGCCGCCACGCTGGTGCTGGCCGGCTGCGGCGGCTCCTCGCCCGGCCCGGCCGGCGGCAGCGGTTCGAGGTCCGACACCGGAGCCGCCGGTGGTTACGTCAATCCGGTGTATCGCTCGGACTTTCCGGACCCGGCGGTGTTGCGCGCCGGCGGCACGTATCACGCGTACGGCACCCAGAGCGGTGACGCGAACGTCCAGACGCTGACCTCGACCGACCTGGTGCATTGGCAGGCGGGCAAGGACGCGCTGCCACAGCTCGGCCGCTGGGCGACCGCCGGCAGCACCTGGGCACCGGCGGTGATCGCGCTCGGCGGCAGGTACGCCATGTACTACGTCGCACACGACACCGGTTCCGCCAAGCAGTGCATCGGCCGGGCCACCGCGAGCGACCCGGCCGGCCCGTTCTCGGACACCGCCGGGCGGCCGCTGGTCTGTCAAGCCGGCCTGGGCGGTTCCATCGACCCGGACCCGGTTCGCGCCGGCGACGGATCCCTTTATCTGTACTGGAAGAACGACGGCAACTGCTGCGGCCAGCCGGTGCACCTGTGGGGGCAACGGCTCAGCCCTGACGGATCGAAGCTGGTCGGTACGCCAGATGCCTTGCTGGGCAACGACAAACCGTGGCAGGGCTCGCTGGTGGAGGCACCGGAGATGGTC
>DASUAC010000426.1:0-4988 GCA_035763985.1 Jatrophihabitans sp.
AACCCCACATAAAGTGCTGGCTCGGTCCGGGTCCGCCGCCGGGCGCCGGTCCGGCCAGGACCCAGGATAGGCGGCATCAGCGCGCCCGGCGAGGGGTGTTCTCGTCAATCGAAGATGCCCGATTCGACCCGACTTGCTACGCCGGAATGCTCGCTATCGTCCCGAAAAAGATGTGCCTGAATCCCATTCACTTGGCGGGTGCCTCTACCGGCCGAAGCAATCCCGGTGCCGGCGGAACGCCTCGCTGCCGACCGGGCGGCCGGTGAGTGCGATCAGTCCGCTTCGATCGCCTGCTCAACGGTCGGATGGATCTCGAACACTTCGTGCAGACCGGTGATCCGGAACACCTTCAGCAATCGATCTGCCTTGCAGACCAGCAGAAACTTCGCACCGGCGGCATTGGCGTGGTTCAACGCAGCGACCAGTGCGCCGAGGCCGGTCGAGTCGATGAACTGCAGCCAACTCAGGTCCACCACGACCGAGGACTTGCCGCTGTCGATGATCTCGATCAACCGGTCCCTCAGCTGCGGAGCGGAGTGCACGTCGACCTCACCGCGAACTTCGACCACCTCGTGTGAGTCCACGTCATGCTCGTTCAGGATCAGGTCCATGCCGGCCCCTCTCAACCCCCGCTGCCGATAGATCAGGTTCGCGTGGCGACCATCGCGACTGGATCTGACATCTAACTAACGGGCATCATCGTGCCATAGGTCCGCGGACTGGATCGCTCCGCCGGAAGAAAGATGTGCGATCGCGATTAGCAACCATCCCCTATTACACCAACTCCTCGGTAGCCGGCCACCAGATGACTCCTCGTTGGTCCACGTCGAGCAGTTGCCACCTCGGCCGGCGCTGGCCGACCGGTGGCCCGATTGGGCCGCGGCGGAGCTTGTCGCGGCGCTCGGCTCGACCGGTATCGACCACCCGTGGCCGCATCAGGTCGGCGCGGCCGAGACCGCGTGGGCCGGCCAGTCCGTGGTCATCGCCACCGGGACCGCTTCCGGCAAGTCCCTGGCGTACCAGTTGCCGATGCTGTCGGCGGTGCTGGCCGACCCCCGCGCCCGGGTGCTCTACCTGGCCCCGACCAAAGCGCTTGCTGCCGATCAGCTGCGGTCGCTCGAACGGCTGAACCTGGCCGGCGTGCGTGCCGCGACCCTGGACGGCGACACCCCGATGGAAGAGCGGGACTGGATCCGCCAGTACGCCAACGTGGTGCTGTCCAACCCGGACCTGCTGCATCGGACCGTGCTGCCCAAGCACGCCCAGTGGTCGACGCTGCTGCGCCGGCTGCGCTTCGTGGTGCTGGACGAATGCCACCACTATCGGGGGGTCTTCGGCTCGAACGTGGCCCTGGTGTTGCGCAGGCTCCGCCGGATCTGCGCCCGATACGGGGCTGACCCGGTGTTCGTGCTCGCTTCGGCCACCTCGGCCGATCCGGGCGCGGCCGCGAGCCGGCTGACCGGGCTGCCCTGTCAGGTCGTGGCGGAGGATCTCAGCCCCCGTGGTGGCCGTACCTTCGCCCTCTGGGAACCACCGCTGACCGCGCTGCGCGGAGAGAATTCGGCCCCGCTCCGACGAGCGGCCGGTGCCGAGGCGGCCCGTCTGGTGGCTGACCTGACCATCGCCGGCGCCCGCACCCTCGCATTCGTACGTTCCCGTCGCGGAGCTGAGTTGACCGCGCTGTCGGTGCAGCGCATGTTGCTCGAGGCCGGCGCCACCGAGCTGGCCGACCGGGTCGCCGCATATCGCGGCGGGTACCTGGCCGAGGAGCGCCGGCAGATCGAACGGGCGCTGACGTCGGGTGAGCTGCTCGCGGTGGCGACCACCAACGCCTTGGAACTGGGCATCGACATCAGTGGGCTGGACGCGGTGGTGCTGGCCGGCTTCCCAGGCACCCTGGCCTCGCTGTGGCAGCAGGCCGGCCGAGCCGGCCGGCATGGCCAGGACGCCCTGGTCATCTTCGTCGCCCGGGACGACCCACTCGACACCTACCTGGTGCACCATCCGGCGGCGATCTTCGGCCGGCCGGTCGAGGCCAGCGTGACCGACCCGGCGAACCCGTACCTGCTGGCGCCGCAATTGTGTTGCGCCGCCCACGAACTGCCGCTCACCGAGGCGGACTTGTCGATGTTCGGAGGCCAGCCGGCACGGCAGTTGGCCGACGAGTTGGCCGATCGGGGTGTGCTGCGGCGCCGACCGACCGGCTGGTACTGGGTCGATCGGCAACCACCGTCGTCCGACATCCGGTCCGGCGGCGGCCCACCGGTGGCCGTGGTGGACGGATCCGCCGGCACCCTGCTCGGCACCGTCGATGCCGCCACCGCGCCCGCCACCCTGCATCCGCAGGCGATCTACCTGCATCGTGGCCGGTCCTTCGTGGTCGATGAGCTCGACCTTGCACAGGGCACCGCCCTCGTGCACGCCGAGGAGCCGGAATGGACCACCACCGCGCGGGAGGTGACCGACATCGCCATCCTCGGCTACGACCGCACCATGACGCTGGCCGGCATCGGAGTACAGCTCGGCATGGTCGAGGTGTCGCATCAGGTGGTCAGCTACCAGCGGCGCCGGTTCAGCGGCGAGATCATCGACGAGACACCGCTCGACATGCCGCTGCAGCGGCTGATCACCCAAGCGGTCTGGTACACCCTGGACCAGACACTCTGCGACGAGGCGGGTCTGACCGGAACCGATCTGCCGGGCGCGCTGCACGCCGCCGAGCATGCCTCGATCGGGCTGCTGCCGCTGTTCGCATCCTGCGACCGGTGGGACATCGGCGGCGTTTCCACTGCATTGCATGCCGATACCGGCCGCCCAACGGTTTTCGTATACGACGGGCACCCGGGCGGAGCCGGGCTCGCCACCCGCGGGCATGCGGTGTTGACGGAGTGGTTGACCGCCACCCTGGCCACCATCGATGCCTGCGAATGCCGCGGTGGTTGCCCGTCCTGCGTGCAGTCGCCCAAGTGCGGCAACGGGAACAACCCGCTGGACAAGGACGGCGCCCGCGTGGTGCTGCGGCTGGTGCTGGACGCCTTGGCCCACGGCTGAACCGGCTGCCTCGGATGTGCACCGAACCGTCCGGCAGGCAACCGGATCGTCCGAGCCCGGCAGTCGGCCTGCCCGCGCCCGAGCGGTCACCGGACGATGCCCGATCAGCGGGAAGCGCACCTCCCGGCGCACCCGGACCGCGACGGTGCCGGTGCGTCCGGTCGGATCGAGTTCGGCCGAACAGGCTGTCAGGACAACGGAATTCTCTGTCGCGATCCGTCGGGCCGCAGCGCATGGGTCCGGATCCAGGCCGATCCGCTGTGCCGCCGCGAGCGCGGCCAGGTCGGCAGCCGAGCCTGCCCGGTGCCGGGCCAGCACGGCCAAGGTCTGCAGCACGGCCGCCCCGCTGACCAGCAGCACCAGGGACAAGAAGCCGAGCAGCCAGATGGTCGCCGAGCCGCGGTCGGAGAGGTGTTCCGACCTCGGGCACCGTCCCCGGCCCGATTCCTGCCTTGTCCTCGGGTTCATCCAAGCTCCGGTTTCCGTCGTGGATCCCGGTGCCCACCGTGGGAGGGACCCAAGGACGATCCGTCGGCCTCCGGTCGCGGCTGCTGCGGCCGGCTCATGGCGCTGTCGTCGGTTCGGTGGCAACCGTGGCGGTCTCCACGATCGTGACCGTCCCGAGCCAACTGACCGGCCGCCACGGGAGGCGCGCCGTCACCACGGTGTCCGCAACGGATGTCGAAGTGGATATCCGAACGGCTGAGCCGGCCGCACCATGGGCGAGCCGAACGGCGTTTCCGGAATCACCACGGGCGATAGCGCGGGCGGCCAGTTGCGCCGCGTCGGCACACCGCACCTTGGCCAGGGCGACGGTGACCGCCGCCACCGCGGCCAACGTCAACAGCACCAACACCGGCAACACAACCGCCGTCTCGGCCGTGACCATGCCCCGGTCGTCGCGGCGGAGCCGGCGGGCCAGGGTCACAGCGACACGTTCAACGCCGAGGTGATGATGTGCGACAGCGCCGTCTGCACCGCCGCACTGTGCACCACCTTGAACAGCACGGCGGCAAAGGCAACCGCCGCCACTGTACCCACGGCGTATTCGGCCGTGCTCATGCCGGCGTCACCGGCCACCCGATGCCGAATGCGCCGGAAAAGTCGATACATCATGGAGATCCTTCCTGTCGGCTGGGATCTCGACTCTGGCAGCGACGGGACTGCTCGGACGGACGCAGGCCGCGAATGTGGACAGCGAGCCGGACTGTGGATAGCGATGCACGGCTGCCCGATCTAGCATGATGCGATGGCCGAACCCGTCGACGGATTCCATCCTTCGCTGCATCACGTTCCGGCGGCCGACGTCGATCCCGAGACGGCGCAGACGGCGGGCATGCAGCGATTCGCCGCGATCAGCAACGCCCGGGTCGGGTCACGGCAGCTGTGGATGGGTCAGACCCATGTCGGACCGGGCATGCAGTCCGGCAATCACCATCACGGGGAAGCCGAAACAGCGATCTACGTGGTCTCCGGAACGCCGGAATTCGTCTTTCTGGATCCCGAATCCGGCGCAGAGCGCAGGGTGGTCGCACAGCCCGGCGATTACCTGTTCATTCCGCCGTACCTACCCCATCGGGAGGAGAACAACCAGACCGAGGGTGAGGCGGTGGTGGTGATCGCGCGCAGCACGCAGGAGGCGATCGTGGTCAATCTGCCGTCGCTGCAGGGTTAACGCGCCAATCGCGGTCAACGCGGCAGCACCTCGCCGGCTATCCCGACCACCACCGGCACGATGCCGATGCACACGAACGCGGGCAGGAAGCAGCAACCCAGCGGCAGCAGCACCCACACACCGGCGCGCTGAGCCCTGCCGAGTGCCTGCTGTAGCTGCCGATCCCGCAGTTGCTCCGCGGTGTCGGTCAATGCGCCGGCCAGCCGGGCCCCGCTGTCGGCACATCGCCGGGCAGCCGACGCAACCGGGGCAAGCTCGGGTA
>DASUAC010000427.1:0-3970 GCA_035763985.1 Jatrophihabitans sp.
CAGCCGAGTGCCGGCCAGCCACCCGCGGCCGGCGTCCGCAGGTTCGCCGAGCGCCGCGAACAGGCAGGCCAGCGCGCCGACGGCGCCGCTCAGCGCGTCCTGCTCGGCAGCCCGCAACCGCTGGTACAGCGCCCGCGGATCGGCCGGTTCGATCGCCCGGACGAGTTCGTACAGCAGCGGTTCCTCGGCGATCCGGGCCGCCAGCGCGGGGCGGGAGCCGGCCAGGCCGAGGTGCGGGAACAGCTGCCGGCCGGTGCGATCGGAGCTGCGGTAGTGCAGGTCGGTGGAGCTGCCGCCGAGGTCGGCCACCAGCACCGGCTGCCCGCCGGTGGCCAGCTCGTCGGTGGCCAGCTCGTCGGTGGCCCGGCCGACCGCCTGGCTGGTCGGCAGCACCGGCCCGTCGAAACGATCGAGGGCATCGGCGTACAGCCGCCGGAGCAGGTCGGCCAGCCCGGTCGGGGTGGGGCACAACTGGTCGTCCTGGACGTTGGATACCCGATGCTGCAAGGCAAACTCGGGCTCGGCGGCCACCGAGCCGGCCCAGACCAGGATCGCGTGCGGGTAGTCGTCCGGCCGGAGACCGGCCAGCGCCGCCGACAGCTGCCGCAGCTCGCCACGATCGGTGCCCCCGACCAGCACCAGCACCGCGACCGGCTGTTCCGGGACGGGGGAGCCTGCCATGCCGAGCAGCCTGGCGTAGCTCAACCGGCCGCCGGCCGCCAGGACCGCGCGCCGGCCGGCGGTGAGGCTGTACCGGTCGGTCAGCCCGAGCAGGCCGACCCGCAGTCCGCCGGGGGCGGAGCTGCACACCCGCAGCGGCAGGCCCGGATGCCGCTCGGCGATCGCCGCCGCCTGCTGTGCGGCGGGAACGTCCGGCTGGCACGGCTGGCGGGACACCGGACCCGGCCGGCCGTCCTGCGAGGCGATGCACCACTTGCTGTCGGTGCTGCCGATGTCCAGCAACAGCAAGGGAAACGGCGTGGTCATGCCAGCAGCCGGACGTCGCGCAGCAGTCGTTGCCAGAGCGGCTGGTCCGCAGGCAGCCGGCTGCCGAGCAGCTTGCGCTCGCGCCGCTGGTCCTCCTCCGAGATCGGCACCGCGCCCGGATCCAGGATCCGGATCTGCCGGCCGGCGGCACGATCGGGCACCAGCGCCGCCCGGTTGTCCCGGTGCGGTGCGAACGGCACGTCGATCGCACCGCTGAGCACGCACCGGTACACCGACTGCAGGAAGGTCGGCGCCGGATGCTCGAACAGGTGTGCCAGCAGCTGGTTCACCTCGCTGGCCAGCAGATCGGCCTCCTCCTCGACGACCTCGCTGGTGATCCCCTCGCTGTGCGGGGCCAGCTCGAGCGCGTACCGGACGGCGCGGACCGCGGCGGCGTTGCTGGCCACGCTGGGCAGGCCGGTGGCCTCGTCCGGCGTCTTGACCACCACCTTGTCCACCCCGGCCAGCCGGCCGATCAGCGCGCCGACCGCGATCAGCTGCCAGGCCAGCGCCGGCTCGTCCGGGAAGGCGCCCATCCACTGGTGGTACACCAGCCGCAGTTCCACCTCGGCGAAGCCGAACCGGCTGAGCAGCGCGCTGCCGGTGGCACGAAGCACCCGCGCGATCGCCAGATCCTGCTCCAGGCTGCCGGTCTGGCCGAAGCTGACCGCGAACGAGGTCACCCCCTGCTCGGCGGCGAGCAGCAGCTCGCACAGCTGCACCACGACGGTGATGACCGGGGGCACCAGGGTGGCGGTGAGCGGGCCGAACGACTCGCGGTGGACGGGCAGTCCGGCCGGGCCGGTGAGCGCGCACAGCCGGTCCACGTACTGCCAGTGCCCGAGCGCCCGGTCCAGCGGATAGCGGTCGGAGTAGGGCAGCGTGTAGCTCAACCCGCCGCCCTCGATCTCGGTTATCCCGGCGGCCAGCGCGGTCTCCACCAGCAGCCGGGCGTCCGGGGTGCCGTGCCGCAGGCTGACCGGCCGGTCGAGTTGCCGGTACAGCTCGCGGGTGGCCAGGTGGCCGTGGCTGATCAGCGGATAGCCGTTGAGCAGGTCGCGGTCCTCGGCCAGCCCCCGCGCCAGTAGCCGGGCCGCGGCCGGGTAGTCGTTGTGCCGGGTGTGACTGTCCACGGTGAGCGGGATGAAGTCGGCGCCGGCCTCGGCCAGCGCCTCGGTGAGCAGCCGTTGCTTGGCCAGTGACGGAAAGCCGCCGCGCGGCTGCAGGTACGGCCGGCCGGGCCGGTTCCGGTAGGCGTACGAGGCGAAACGCCGCTCCGGCAGGCCGGCCAGGTGGTCCCGGGCGGCGGCCGGCTCCAGCCCGGACCCGCCGAGCACCGCGTCCCGTTCGGCGGCCAGTGCGGCCGGATCGGTCAGCCGGGCGTCCCGGTCAGGCAGCGACATGGCCGAGGTCGTGTCGCAGGGCGGTGAACATGCCGGTGAGATCGGACGGTCGGTGGAAGACGCGGTGGAAGCCGTAGCCGGTGAAGATCCGCTCGACCTCGGCGGACGGGCGATGGCCGATGACCAGGTTGCCGCCGGCGTAGCGGACCACCTCGGCCAGCCCGGCCTCGGCCAACCGGGCACCGAAGCCGGCGCAGGCCTGCTCGCCCTCGCCGTTGATCGATGACACCAGGACCGCTGCCGCGCCGGTCTCCCGGGCGGCGTCGAGGAAGTCGTCCACCTCGGTGTTGGTGCCGAGGTTCACCGCATGAAAGCCGTGCTCGGCCAGCCCGATCGCCAGGATCCGGTTGGCCACCACGTGGATGTCGTGCCCGATCACACCCAGCACGACCACCGGCCGCCGGGTCACCGCGGCGCGGCCCACCGCGGAGCGGTGATCGAAGGAGCGGTCATTGCAGGAGCGGTCATTGCAGGAGCGGTGATCGATGCAGCGGTCATTGCAGGAGCGGTCATTGCGGGGTGGCGGCGCGGGTCGGCGACAGGGTGAGCGCGGCCCGGCCGGGCGGCTGTGGCGGCGCGTCGAAGTGCCGGAAGCAGGAGAAGGTCTGCTCGGAGTGCTTGCTCTGGACGAACGCCTGCAACGCCGCGCTCTGCTGATACATGGTGAGCAGGTCGGCGTCGAACACGTTGCCGATCACCTCGGGATTGCCCAGCTCGCAGATCAGCACGTCGCCGTTCGAGTGCACGTGCAGCTGCGCCTTGCCCTCGATGCAGCTGGCGTAGATCACCCCCGGGTCGGCGAACAGCGGCTGCAGTCGCTGCCAGGCATCGCTGCCGGGACGGAAGTAGGCCGACAGGCAGCTGAAGTACAGCGTGCTGCGCGGATCCCGGGCCTGCACCAGCTCGGCGATCGCGGCGCAGATCGCCTCCGCGGACAGGGTGTTCCGGTAACCCTGATGCACGCCGGGAATCTCCATCTGGATCTCGTGTTTGCCTACGCCCAATTCGGCGGCGAACGAATGCACGGCGGCCATCCGGTGCTGGGTCTCGTCGAACAGGATGGTTTCCACCACGGTGTCGATCGACGGCGAGGCGACCGAACGGCTGATCGCCCGGACGATCTTGGGAAAGGTCTTCTCGGTGACCCGGTAGAACGCCGCGTGGCTGGCCGGATCGGTGTGGTTGAGCGAGAAATGCAAGACGCCGAGTCCGGCCGCCTCCAGTCGTTCGAATTTCTCCTCGGTCAGTACCGTACCGTTGGAGTTGATCTGCGTTTGGATCCCTTTTTCGGTGCAGTAGCTGACAATTCCTTCGCAGGTTTCGAATTCCAGCAGCACCTCGCCACCGGAGAGCTTCACCCGCTCCAGGTCGGGCAGCGTGTCGATCACCCGCGCCACGTCCTCGACCGAGAGGAGCCGGCGTTCGGCCAGGTCGTAGGCCCCGCAGTAGTCGCAGCGGAAATTGCACCGGGAGGTCACGCCGATCTCGATCGCCCGAAGGTTTCCGGCGCCTACTTCGCTCATCTCCAGCGATTTGAACGCCACGAGTCACACTCCTTGCACGTCTGCGCTGGTATGAGG
>DASUAC010000428.1:0-7082 GCA_035763985.1 Jatrophihabitans sp.
GACCGGCAGGGTGGCGAGCACGCGGCGGAGCTGGGCAACCTGCTGTCCACCAGGTTGCGGGAGTACCCGCGAGCCGATGCCATGCTCGGCACCGCGTGGTGACCGGCTGACTCCGAGCTCGGTCCGGTGGCGTGGGCCGTCAGCCCGCGCAGCGCACGCAGCGCCGGGTGGCCGGCCGGGCCAGCAGCCGCTGCTCGCCGATCGGGCCGCCGCACCGTTCGCACCGGTCGTAGCTGCCGTCCTGCAGCCGCTGCTGCGCGGCGGCGAGTTCGGCCAGCCGGGTCTCGGCCTGCTCGACCAGCGCGCTCAGCTGGGCTCGCTCGAAGGCGATGGTGGCACCTTCCGGATCGTGCTCGTCATCGGCATTGGCACCGGCGGACGAGGCGATGATCTCGGCCAGATCCCGGTGCAGCGCGGTCAGCAGCTCCCGGGTGCTCGCGATCTCCTCCGCTATCCGGCCGGCGAACTGCCGCTCGGTCATCGCAGGTCCCCCGAGCCGAGTTCACGCAAGGTGGCGGCGGCCGTCTCCGGCCGGATGTCGTTGGCGAAGGCGTCCATCCCGGACTCGCTGCCGGCCAGGTACTTCAGCTTGTCGGAGGTGCGCCGCACGGTGAACAACTCCAGATGCAGGGCAAAATCCGTCCGGTCGGTCACCGGCGCCTGGTGCCAGGCGGCGATGTAGGGCGCCGGCCGGTCGAACAGCCGGCGGAATCGGCCGAGCAGATCGAGGTAAACCCCCGGCAGCTCGGCCAGCGCCGGGCCGGCCAGCGCGGCCAGGTCGGGCACCCGCTGGTTCGGGTAGGCGTGCACCTCGTACGGCCAGCGTGCCGCGTGCGGCACGAACGCCGTCCAGGCTTGCGTGCGCAGCACCACCCGGCTGCCTTCGTCCAGCTCGTCGGCGAGCCGGTCGTCGAACAGGTTCCGCCCGGTACGGCAACGGTATTCGGCCACCGAGCTGAGCATCCGGGCGGTCCGCGGGGTGATGAACGGATAGCCGTAGATCTGGCAGTCCTGCGCGGCGGGCTTGTACGTCCGGTCCTGCCGGTGCCCGGCGATCATCACCCACTGGTCCAGCAGCGGATCGTGCCGGAGTCCGGATTGCATGCTGACCGGAGTCAGCCCGCGCTGGTCGGCGGCGGTGTCGCGCGGTGGCGCGTCGTCGCTGTCGTAGTAGCGCAGCTGACGGCCGTCGGACAGCAGGATTTCCGTTACTCGCAAAGCACAATCTCCGGTACGGGCGGATGGCGGCCGAGCCGGCACGGCGGTTCCGGTGGATCGGCGCCGTTCCAGTGTATCGACGCCCTGCTCCCGGTCGCGGGCCGGACCTCGGCCGGTACGAGTTGACAGAACTCGAACATTTCCCGCACCGGTGGATCATCCGCGCTGACTAGAAATTGTCTTTGTCAACATCAACGTGCCGCTATCCCAAGCGGCCACCCGGGAAAGGAATCCTGGCGAATGTCTCGACGTCTTCTCGCCGCGGCTGGAATCGCGGCAACTGCGATGGGCCTGATCTGCGTTGCCGCGCCGGCCGGTGCGGCAACCACCGTCACACCGGCCGCCGCGGCGTGTGACCGTGCCCCGTGGCAGCTGGTGGTGCAGGGCGCGCCGCCCAACTTCAGTGCCGGCGACCGGGGCGGTGACTACCTCTGGCACGACCTGACCGGCTTCCACCTGCGGGTGACGCACCGCAACGACGGCCGGCAGGTCTACAGCGGCCAGGTCACCAGCTCGGCCCCGATGCGGATCGACCCGGTCCGGCTGGAGCGCGGCGACGTACTGCGGCTGTCGTCGGATCACCGCAGCTTCGTGTTCGCCTTCGCCGATTACGGCAAGGTGGACGGCGTCAACTTCCACACCGACTGCGCGGCCGCCTTGGCGGTGTCGCGGTTGCACGTCGGGACCGTGGCGCTGCCGGCCAACCGGGTTTACCTGGGCCGGCGGGAGGCGCACCCGGCCGCGGTGCCGTTCACGCTGCACCGGATCTGATGCCGCACCGGAACTGATATCCAGCCGACCGGTCCCGCTTGCCGGTCTGGCAGCCAACCGGTCCCGCTCACCGGTCTGGCAGACGGCCGGCCCGGAGTCCGCCCGGGCCGGCCGTGCCAGGTCCGGATCCGGGGGCCGGCGCAGCAGAAGCTCGGCGTTCAGCCGGGCGAGTTCAGCTTGCGCAGCCAGGCGTTGTACTGCTCGAGCCGCACTTCGTCGTCGTCGAAGTCGGGTTCGCCGTCCGCGCTCTGCTGGCTGACCGCGCCGGTGTGCTTGTCGAAGTTGGCCCGGCGCGCCTGCTCCAGCCAGCCGGCCGGTTCCCGCCGGGCCCATTCGGGCCGATGGATCCAGCCGACCGCGATGACCACCATGATCACCGCCATGATCCCGTCGCCGCCGAACCACATGATCGCGCCGCCGGTCTGGGTGTCGGCCAGGGTGTTGACGTGCAGGGTCGGCGGCGGGTTCATGCTTACCGCCACGGTGGTCTGCAGCAACGTGACGCCGGTGAAGGTGTCCACCGCCATGGACAACGCCAGCATGAACAGCCGGGCCGGCGCGGCCAGCTTCCAGCGGATCGGCGGGTCGCCGATCACCACCACGAAGAACTGGCAGCCGATCAGCAGGTAGGCCAGATGCTCCAGTTGGCCGGCCCAGGTGTGCTGCATGATCTGGTCCATCAGCCCGGTCAGGTGGCTGCCGACGATGACCACGGTGTAGCTGGCCAGCACCACCGGGGGAGCGGTGAGCAGGCTGACCACCCGGCCGAGCAGGATTCGCTGGATCCTTCGCCGCGTCGCGCCGTCGGTCGCCGCCAGCAGCAGGTTCAGCGGCCGGCCCGCCATCAGCAGCGCCGGGGCCAGCATCACCAGCATCAGATGGCCGATCATGTGCGCGGTGAACAGGCTCATGTCGTACACCGCGATGCTGGAGTTGGTGGCCAGCGCGCAGACGAGCAGTCCTGCGGCGAACGATGCCGTCTGCCAGGCCGGCCAGCGGGTTCCGCGCCGCCGCGCGTTCCGGACGCCGTTCAGGTAGCCGGCCGCCAGCAAGAGCAGCACGGCATCGGCCACCGCGTCCAGCTGCCAGGCGGTGAACAGGTTGGCCGACAGCAGCGGGCCGTCCGGCCCCGAGCCGGCCCGGTACAGCGAATCGGACATCGAACCCATCACCATGCCGGAGCTCGAGCTGTCGCGCAGGTGGTGGTCGACCGCGATGCCGAGCAGCACCAGCACTGCCGTCGCCAGTAGCCAGGCGACCGTCAACAGCCCCGGCAGCCGCTTGGCTCGGGCTGGCTCGGTCTGCTGGCTGTGTTGGCTTGCTGGCACCCCTCCATGGTCCACCACGCGACGGGCGACGGTGAACCTGGCCAGCGGGACGGGAACGGCGGCCGGACGTAGTCTCCGCCAACGCCGCGTCTGTATCCCAGGTTGAGTGGGTGCTGAGTTGGGTCGGCGCTGCGATGCGGAAGTGTCATAGGGGGCTAGTAGCGTAGGTTGGTTGCGGCTTCGCTGATCGAGATTAGCCTTTGATTTGTTGGTTAATCTCCGTTGACGCTCACCACCTGACGGCGATAGAATCGAACGCATGGACGACTGGCCGGACGGGTTGACCGACTCCGAACTGCGCGCCTGCGCGGTTGCTGAGCATCCGGCCTTCCGCACCGGGGCGGAGCTGGACCGGATCGACCCGTTGTCGTTGTCAGCCGGTGAGCGGGTGGATCTGCTGGCGGTGCTGGAGGAGCAGCGGCGCTGGTTCGACGCCGCCCAGCTGCGGCTGCTGGCCGCGATACAGGCCGGTGACGAGTCCCCGCTGGGGCTGGGTCAGGAGGTGGTGTCGCTGGCCTTGCAGCTGCCGCTGCGCACCGCGCAGAATCGGCTGGCGCAGGCCGAGACGCTGGTGACCGAGTTGCCGCGGACGTTGGCCGCGGTGTCGGCCGGGTCGATGTCGGCCGCGCACGCGAGCGTGCTGGCCGAGGCGGTCTGGCGGCTGCCGGCCGATCCCGCGCTGCCCGCCGCGTTGGAGGACAGCGTGTTGCCGCCGGTGCTGGCCGCCGGCTGTGTGACCGTGCCCCAGCTGCGCCGCCGGGTCCGCCGCGCCGCGCTCGCCCTGGACCCGCGCATGTCGGCATCGGCCCGGCCCGGCGTATGCAGAGTAATTTTGGGATGCGTCGCACCAAGTGGGACATCGTGTCGAACGAGAGGGGATCTAGTGGAGCCGTGGCCGAAGGGCATCGCCGCCGTCACATTGTTCGTCGAGGATCTGGCCGCCACGAGGCAGTTCTACGCCGAGACCTTCGGCTTGCCGGTGGTGTTCGAGGATCCGCAGTCGGCGGTGTTCCGGTTCGGCGGCACGCTGGTCAACCTGCTGGACAGCTCGGCCGCGGTGGAGCTGGTGGCACCGGCGGCGGTGGGTGACTCGCAGGCCGGCCCGCGGATGCAGTTCACCGTCGAGGTCGAGGACGTGGACGCGATGTGCGAGCAGCTGACCAGCCGTGGCGTGCAGCTGCTGAACGGGCCGATGGACCGGCCGTGGGGCATCCGTACCGCGAGCTTCCAGGATCCGGCCGGCCACGTCTGGGAGATCGCGCACTAGCGCCGACACACGCGGCGGCCGCCACGTCCGCTCGGCGGCCGCCACGTCCGCGCGGGTCGGCGGTCACACGTCCAAGGCCGCGACGACCGCCACCTCCGCGCGGGTCGGCGGTCACACGTCCAGGGCCGCGACGATCGTCCCGGCCGCTTCCCACCGGGCCCGGACGCCCGCGGCGTCGGCCGGATCGGCCTGCAGCACGACGTGGAACGGCACCGGCGGCCGGTACCGGTTCCCGCCGCCGGCGAGTAGTTGCGAATACCCCTGGCCTGCCTTGGCGATCAGCCCCGCCAGTACGTCGAGTTCACGGTCGTCCCGATCGGCCAGCACCTCGCCTGCCTGCAGTACGACGATCACTATCCCGGTGTCCATCGGCAACCAGCCCAGATCGCCGAGGCATTTGTCGAAGGCCTCCCAGTTCTCCCGAAGTAGTACGGGAACTGCAGCGCCGCGGCGAACTCGTCGAACAGGCCCGTCCTGGGTGAAGCCCGATCGGCTAGACGTTGCGCCGGTACTGGCCGCCCACCTCGAAGAACGTCTCGGTGATCTGCTCCAGCGAGCAGACCCGGGCGGCGTCCATCAGCACCGCGAACAGGTTCTCGCCGTTGTGCGCGGCATCCCGCAGCCGGCGCAGCGCCGCCGCCGCGTCGTCCCGGTGCTCGGTGTGGAAGGTGGTCAGCCGCTGCAGCTGGGACTGCTTCTCCGCCTCGGTGCCGCGGGCCAGTTCCAGCTTGACCGGCGCCGCATCCGCCGACGAAGGCGCCCGGAACGTGTTCACCCCGATGATCGGCAACGAACCGTCGTGCTTGCGGTGCTCGTACAGCAGCGACTCGTCCTGGATCCGGCCGCGCTGGTAGCCGGTCTCCATCGCGCCCAGTACGCCGCCGCGCTCGGTGAGCCGGTCGAACTCGGTGAGCACCGCCTGCTCCACCAGGTCGGTGAGCTCGTCGACGATGAACGAGCCCTGCAGCGGGTTCTCGTTGGCCGCCAGGCCCCATTCCCGGTTGATGATCAGCTGGATGGCCAGTGCCCGGCGCACCGACTCGGCCGACGGCGTGGTCACCGCCTCGTCGTAGGCGTTGGTGTGCAGGCTGTTGGCGTTGTCGTAGATCGCGCACAGCGCCTGCAGCGTCGTCCGGATGTCGTTGAAGGCCATCTCCTGAGCGTGCAGCGACCGTCCCGAGGTCTGGACGTGGTACTTCAGCTTCTGCGACCGGTCGTTCGCGCCGTACTTGTCGCGCATCGCGATCGCCCAGATCCGGCGGGCCACCCGGCCGAGCACGGTGTACTCCGGGTCCATGCCGTTGGAGAAGAAGAACGACAGGTTGGGTGCGAAGTCGTCGATGTCCATGCCGCGGGCCAGGTAGGACTCGACGTAGGTGAAGCCGTTGGCCAGCGTGAAGGCGAGCTGGCTGATCGGGTTCGCCCCGGCCTCGGCGATGTGGTAGCCGGAGATGGACACCGAGTAGAAGTTGCGCACCTTGTGCTCGACGAAGTACTCGGCGATGTCGGCCATCATCCGCAGCGAGAAGTCGGTGGAGAAGATGCAGGTGTTCTGGCCCTGGTCCTCCTTGAGGATGTCGGCCTGCACGGTGCCGCGCACGGTCGACAGGGTGCGCTCCCGGATCTCGGCGGCCTCGGACGCGGACGGCTCGCGGCCCTGCTCGGTACGGAACTTCTCGACCTGCTGGTCGACGGCGGTGTTCAGGAAGAACGCCAGGATGGTCGGTGCCGGGCCGTTGATGGTCATCGACACCGAGGTGTTCGGTGCGCACAGGTCGAAACCGGAGTACAGCACCTTCATGTCCTCGAGCGTCGCGATGGACACCCCGGAGGTGCCGACCTTGCCGTAGATGTCCGGCCGCTCGCCGGGATCGCGGCCGTACAGGGTCACCGAGTCGAACGCGGTGGACAGCCGGGTGGCCGGCTGGCCCTCGGACAGCAGGTGGAAGCGCCGGTTGGTACGGAACGCGTCGCCCTCGCCGGCGAACATCCGGGCCGGGTCCTCGTTGTCCCGCTTGAACGGGAACACCCCTGCGGTGTAAGGGAATCGTCCGGGCAGGTTCTCCTTGCGGAGGAACCGCAGGAGTTCACCGGAGTCGGTGTAACGGGGCAGCGCGACGCGCGGGATGGTGTTGCCGGACAGGGTGGACCGGCGCAGCTGGGTGTGCAGCTCGCGGTCGCGTACCTTCACCACCAGCTCGTCGCCGGTGTAGTCGGCGACGGTCTGCGGCCAGGCGTCCAGTTCGGCGGTCACTTCCCGGTCCAGTTCGCCGGCAAGGGCAGCCTCGGCCTTGTCCAGCTCGGCCACCTCACCGACCAGCTCACGAGCGGTGGCCAGCGCCTGCCGCTGCCGGACCAGCTCCACCTGCCGGTCGGTGGCCCGGTGGTAGGCCCGGACGGTGTCGGCGATCTCGGACAGGTAGCGGACCCGGGCGGCCGGCACCGGGATGGTCAGGCCGGTGGAGGCCTGCACGGCCACCGGCGGCAGCACGCCCTCG
>DASUAC010000429.1:0-7201 GCA_035763985.1 Jatrophihabitans sp.
CACGAACGCGACGCAAAACCGATAAAACCTGCGCCGATCGGCCCCGCCCCGATCAACGGCCCCACGCCGGACCCGGGCCGGCCCGGGCCCAGGCCGGTGCGGCGCGGCCGGCCCGGTTACGACCTGGACAGCCTGCTCACCGTGGTGGTCGCGGTGTTCAACGAACGCGGCTACGACGGCACCTCGATGGAGGACCTGTCGGCTCGGCTCGGCATCGGCAAGTCCTCGATCTACCACCACGTCGAGTCCAAGGAGCAGCTGCTCCGGCTGGCGCTGGACCGGGCCCTGGACGCGCTGTTCGGGATCACCGAGGAGCCCGGCGTGGCCACCGGCCGGGCCATCGACCGGCTGGAGCACCTGGTGCGCCGGGCCATCGACGTGCTGATCGCCGAACTGCCCTACGTCACGCTGCTGCTGCGGGTCCGGGGCAACACCGCCACCGAGCTGCGGGCGCTGGAACGACGCCGGGAATTCGACCGATTCGTGAGTGAACTGGTCATCCAGGCCGCGGCGGACGGCGACCTGCGCGCCGACATCGACCCCGGCATGATCAGCCGGCTGCTGTTCGGCGCGGTCAACTCGATCATCGAGTGGTACCGGCCGGAACGCGGCGCGCACTCCGCCGAACTGGCCGACGCCATGATCAAGATGACCTTCGCCGGCCTGCGCGTCGACTGAGCCGGTCTGCGCCTGGGCTGAGCCGGCCAGCGCCTGGACCGAGCCGGCCTGCGCGTCGACTGGGCACCCGACAAACGTCTGAACCTCGACTTGAGCAACAGGCCTCAGGTGCTCCAGGAATCCTGCCGATAGACCAAGCAGGACCACTCCGGCGCGTCGTCCCGGCCGCCCGGGTGATCCTCACGCAGAATCAACGCGCCTGACGCTGCGCTAACGCAAGGAGCAGTACGTGCACAGACGTACCCGTCTGTCCGCACCACTGGCGCTCGCGCTCGTCCTGCTCGGGGCGGTGGTGCTGCCCGGCAAGCAGGCCCAGGCCGCCGGCGGTCCGGCGATCACCGTCACCAAGCAGGCTCCGGCCACCGCGCTGGCCGCCCAGCCGATCAGCTTCACCCTCACCGCGAGCAACCCGTCCGGCACCGGCGCGCAGCCGGAGTACAACCTCAGCTTCCGCGACGTGCTGCCGATCGGGCTCAGCTACTCGGCCGGCTCCACCAGCCCGGCCGACGCCGGCGAGCCGACCGTGTACACCAACGGAGGCACCGGCCAGCAGACCCTGGTCTGGTCCGACGTGGCCGACCTGCAGGTCGCCTCGACCAGCAGCCTGCAGTTCACCGCCGCGGTGAACGCCAACGCGCTGCCGGTCGGCAGCATCGTGCGCAACACCGGCAACGCCTACGCCAGCACCGCGCCGCGCACCGTGCCGGCCTTCGACGCCACCGGCGGGCCGATCACCAATGCCAGCGTGCAGTCGGCCACCAGCAACCAGAGCGCCACCACGATCACCGCGCTGCAGATCACCAAGAGCGAGCCGAGCACCGAGGCCAAGCTGCTGCGCGGGGTGCACGACCACCCCACCGTCTACACGCTGACCGTGACCAACACGCCCCGGGCGACCACCAACGCGGTCACCGTGACCGACTACCTGCCCGCAAGCGAGGAGTTCCTCGGCTGCGGGCAGACCGACAACAGCGCGGCCGTCGAATACCCGGGTGCGCCGTCGCTCACCGCTACGCCCGCGGTCGGCGCCGACTGCCGCACCCCGGCCTCGGTGGACACCGTCAGCAACCCGCCGCCGAACGGCAGCGTCAGCTATCCGGCCGGCATCTACACCAAGGTGGTGTGGAACCTCGGCACGATGGCCGCCGGCCAGACCATGCTGATCAGCTACGCGGCCGGCATCCCGCTGCGGCAGAACGTGCTGTTCTCCGGCGGACCCACCGCGGCCTCGCTCGGCCAGACCGCCGACCTGGACAACAACACCGGCCCGGACACCCGTCAGATCGGCCCCGCCGCGGCGCTGGTGAACTACGCGCACGTGGCCGGCAGCTACACCGGACCGTCGGTCGTCGGCACCGCGGTGTTCGACGACACCAGCCACCAGGTCACCGCCAACGACCTGCGCATCCACAAGTCCGTCTCGCCGGCCGAGTTCGTGGCCGGCCAGTTGACCAGCTACACGCTGCGGGTGGAATCGGGGGAGTACACCGACAACTCCGCGATCACCGTCACCGACACCCTGCCCAACGGCGTCTGCCCGCTGGACGACGTGCAGAACCACGTCGCCGGCGCGCCGGCCGAGTGCGACCCGAGCGCGGCCTTCGCGCCGTCGCTGCCGTACCAGTCGGTCACCCAGAACGCCGACGGCACCTTCACCGTGGTGTTCACCCCGATCAGCGTGCCCGCCGACGGCAGCGTGCTGATCAGCTACACCGCCCGGGACCGCACCGTCTACACCGGCGGCACGCTGGCCGGCGAGCCGATCGCGGCCGGCGACAGCTTCACCAACACCGCCACCGAGCAGGGCACCGCCACCCCGGTGGCGGCCACCGGCTTCACCGGCACGCAAACCGTGCAGGACGGCACCTCGGCCACCCAGACCACCACGCTCGGCACGCTGACCAAGACGGTGGCCGCCCGCACCGCAACCATGGACTGCAGTACCGCCGGCTACGGCACGTCCGACCCGGTGTTCGGCAAGGGCGACCGGATCTGCTTCCAGGTCAGCGTGCCGTTCTCCACCGCCAACCAGACCCGCAACGCGGTGCTGACCGACTTCCTGCCGGCCAACACCAGTTACGAGGCGGGCAGCGTCAGCTACCCGGCGGCGAACACCGTCGACCCGGCGCAGATCAACTTCGACACCACCGGCGCCGCGTCCGGTACGTTGAGCTGGCAACTCGGCGCGACCACCGCCGACGGCTCGACCGAGGTGCCGATCGGCAAGGTGTTCGTGGCCCGGTTCAGCGCGCTGGTGTTGGACGCGGCCGCCGGGCCGCCGCCGGACAAGCCCGGCAACATCGTCAAGCTGCGCAGCACCGACTCGGCCGGCGTCGCCCAGTCACAGCGCGACGGCGTGGACTTCTCGATCGCCGCCGCGCCGCCGGTCGGGCTCACCCTGGGCGTGTCCGGCGTGAACGGCTCCAGCCCCGCCGACCCCGCCGACACCGACCACGTCCAGGTCGCCGAGGGCGACGCGGTGGTGTTCCGGGTGGACGCCACCAACGACGGCACCGCGGCGAACGCCAACGACGTGCCGATCACCGGCCTGCAGGTCTGGGACGTGCTGCCGTCCGGCATCGGCTGCGGGCAGGTCAGCGCGATCTCCGACGCCGGCAGCTGCACCGACCCCGGCGACCCGGGCCAGCCGAGTTTCGCCGGCAACGCAAGCAAATCCGCGATCGTGTGGAGCTATGCCGCAACGCTCGCGGCGGGTGCCGGGCACACCTTCGACTACACCGTGACCATCCCGGCCGGCACCAGCGTGTCGGCGGTGCTGACCGGCACCGCCGCCGTCCGGTCCTACACGGTGGACAACGACCTGCCCGGCAGCACCACCTACTACCCGAGCGGCAACATCGACACGACAGTGGCGACCACCGACGCGCCGGCCGCCACCGACACCACCGACGTCTACCTGCCGGACGTGACGGTCACCAAGGGGGTCAGCTCGGCCATCGCGGAGGCCGGCAACACCGGCGCCGAGGGCAGCCCGGCCGGCAACACCCAGGCCACCGTCGGCGAGCAGGTGACGTTCACCGTCAACGCAGAAGTGCCGGCGCACTCGTCGGTGTTCAACGCCAGCTTCACCGACCCGCTGCCGAGCGGGCTGACCCTGACCGGCGCCACCGCCACCTTCCGGCCGGACGCCGGCTCGGCCGGCACCGCGGCGTTCCCGTCCGGGGTGACCTTCTCGGCCGCCGCACCGGCCACCATCAGCTTCCCGGCGAGCTATGACAACAGCACCGGCACCGACCAGGTGTTCAGCATGAGCATCGTCGGCACGCTCAGCCAGAGCGTGGCCAACAGCAACGGCACGGTGCTCACCAACACCGCCCGGTTCGCCAGCCAGACCGCGGCCAGCGGCGGCAGTTCGCTGCCGGACCGCACCGCCGCGGCGACCGTCACCGTGGTCGAACCCGCGCCGACGCTGACCAAGACCAACAACGGCGGCGCCTCGGTGACCGGCGGCCAGACCGTCACCTACACGGTCAAGCCCAGCAACCCGGCAAGCCGGCCGCCGCTGCACGACGGCTGGGTCCGGGACTGCCTGCCGGCCGGCCTGACCTTCGCCGCGTACGGCAGCCCGCCGGCCGGCGTGACCACCTCGGCCGCGGTGGCCGGCGACGGCAGCAACGGCTGCGCGGCCGGATACACCGTGCTGGCCTGGAACATCGGCGACCTGGCCGGCGGCAGCACGCTCACCCTGACCTACACCGCCACCGTGGACCCGTCCGTCTCCGGCAAGACCAGCCTCACCAACACCGCCGCGGTGACCGGCAACAGCCTGGCCGGCACCCGTAGCTCGCCGCTGGACCCGGGCAACCCGGCCGGCCGGTCGTACAGCGCCGGGGCCAGCAGCACCATCAGCATCGCCGGCGCCACCGCGGCGAAGACGGTCACCCCGAGCACGGCCCCGGTCGGCGGCACGGTGAGCTACACCACCAGCGCCGTGCTGCCGCCGGGCGTCAACTTCTACAACCTCTCGCTGATCGACCAGCTGCCCAACGGCATCGACGAAACCTCGATCACCCAGACCGGGGTCAGCTGCACCAACGCCGACACCACCGCCTGCTCGCTCACCAGTGCCACCGCGCTCAGCCCGACCGCCGGTCCCAGCTCGTCCACCGTGACCGGCTGGTTCCTCGGTGACGCACCCAGCGCCGCCCAGCAGCGCACGGTCACGGTGAGCTTCACCGCCCGGGTGGCCGACCGGCCCTCCGCCTCGGCCGGCACCGCGCTGGTCAACCAGCTGCACGTCGGCTGGGACACCGCCGCGGGCGCCGCCCCGGCCAGTGCCGGGGCGACCTTCGACCAGACCAGCCCGATCGTCACCGCGACCGTCACCGTGCTCGAACCGAGCCTGGCCATCGCCAAGACGGTCAGCAACAACGTCCCGCAGCCGGGCCAGACCTTCGGCTACACGCTCACCCTGACCAACGCCAACACCGTCAACACCAGCTCCGCCTACAACGTGACGGTGACCGACACGGTGCCGACCGGGGTGCTGGTGAATCCGGCCTCGATCTCCGGCGGCGGCAGCATCAGCGGCCAGACCGCGGCCGGCGGCGGCACCATCAGCTGGTCGCTGGCCGGCCCGGTGGCCCGCAACACCGGCGCCACCTTCAGCTACTCCGCGACGCTCGCGCCCTCGCCGGGGCTGGGCACCACCGGGCTGACCAACACCGCCAAGGTCACCGGCTACGACTCGCTGTCGTCCGGCGGCCGGCACTACACCGGCGGCCAGTCCTCGGCCACCGTGACCCCGAAGTTCCCCCGGGTGACCACCGCGAAGACCATGCCGGGCGGCAGCACCGGCTACCTCGGTGAGTCCTTCGCCTGGAAGCTGACCGTGACCGACACCGGAGCGGGCACCGCGTACGGCGTCGGCGTCACCGACACCCTGCCGGCCAACTGGAGCTACGACGCCGGCAGCGCGCAGGTGGTGGTCAACGGCGGCTCGGCCAGCCAGCTGGATCCGGTGACCAGCCAGGCCGGCTCGGTGCAGACGCTGACCTGGACCGGGCTGGGCGTGCTGCCGACCGGCACCAACCTCACCATCAGCTACACCGCCACCCCGCAGCCGGGCGCGGTCAGCACGCCGGGCGTCGGCGCCAGCGTGAACCACACCAACTCCGCCACCGCCACCGCGCAGGACGCCACCGGCGCGACCGGCAACGCGGCCGGCTCGTACAGCGCCGGCCCGGGCAGCGCCAGCGCGCACCTGAACTCGGCCGACGTACGGCTGACCAAGGCGGTCGGCACCGCGCCGCTGGCCGGCCAGACCGGCAGCTTCACCCTCACCGTGCGCAACTTCGGGCCGGACACCGCGACCGGCCCGTTCACGGTGACCGAGCCGTTCAACAACCCGGCACCGGCCGGCATCAGCAACGTGACCGCCGCCGGCACCGGCTGGACCTGCCAGAACACCGCGCCGATCAGCTGCCAGCGCACCTCGGCCGCCGACACCCTGGCCAACGGCGCCAGCTTCGCAATCATCACGGTCAGCTACACCGTCGACCCGTCGGTGCCGGCCGGCAGCACGCTGGCCAACTCGGCCACGGTGGCCGCGCACACCTACGACCCGGCGCCGGCCAACAACACCGGCTCGGCCACCGCCACGGTGACCGCCTCGGCCGACGTCAAGATCACCAAGACGATCAGTTCGGCATCGTTCCTGGCCGGCGCGCCGGCCAGCTACCAGCTGGCGGTGACCAACCTCGGGCCGTCCGCGGCGGCCGGCCCGATCACCGTCACCGACCCGCTGCCGGCCGGCGCCGGCTTCGTCTCGGCGGCCGGCACCGGCTGGACGTGCGACCCGATCACTCCCGGCAGCACCGGTGCGACGCTGCACTGCACGCTGACCGGCCCGCTCGCGGCCGGTGCCAGCCCGGCGGCCATCACCGTGACGGTCAGCCTGCCGTCCGGTCAGACCGCGGCGGTCGGCAACACCGCCACGGTCGGCTCCGGCACCGCCGACCCGGTGCCCGGCAACAACTCCTCGACGGTCACCCGCACCCCGGACACCCAGGCCGACCTGCAGATCTCCAAGCAGCACCTGACCGGCACCTTCGTGGCCGGCGGCACCGCCGACTACCAGATCGACGTGCACAACGCCGGTGAGTCGGACTCGGCCGGCGTGCAGGTGACCGACCCGCTGCCGACCGGGCTCAGCTACGCCAGCTTCGCCTCGCCCGATCCGAACTGGAGCTGCTCGGCCGCCGGCTCCGTGGTGCAGTGCAGCTACCTCGGCTCGCTGGCGGCCGGCACCACCAGCAGCTTCACCATCACCGTCGACCTGGCCAGCGACTTCACCGGCCCGGCGGTGAACACCGCGACCGTCTCGGCCGGCACCACCGATCCGGTGCCCGGCAACAACTCCAGCACCGACAACTCGGCGGTCACCGAGGTGGCGGATCTGTCGATCGCCAAGACCCATTCCGGTACGGCAACGGCCGGCGACCCACTCGGCTACACGCTGGCCGTGCACAACGCCGGACCGTCCGACGTGACCGGTTCGGTC
>DASUAC010000430.1:0-2149 GCA_035763985.1 Jatrophihabitans sp.
CCAGGGACGCCGACCGGCTGGCCGAGATCGAGACCAGGGACACCGGCAAGCTGCTGCGCGAGATGCGCGGCCAGCTCGGCAGCATCCCGGAGTGGTTCTACTACTTCTCCGGCCTGGCCGACAAGCTCGAGGGCACCACGATTCCCGGCGACAAGCCGAACTTCCTCGTCTACACCCGGCGCGAGCCGGCCGGCGTGGTCGCGGCCATCGTGCCGTGGAACTCCCCGCTGCTGCTGCTGTGCTGGAAGCTGGCCCCGGCGCTGGCCGCGGGCTGCACCATGGTGGCCAAGCCGTCCGACTACTCCCCCGCCTCCGCGGTCGAACTGGCCGCGCTGATGGACGAGGCGGGGTTCCCGCCCGGCGTGTTCAACGTGGTGACCGGGTTCGGGCCCGCGGTCGGCAAGGCGCTGGCCGCCCACCCGGACATCGACAAGATCGCGTTCACCGGCTCGACCGCGGTCGGCGCGCAGGTCGCGGCGGCGGCCGCGCAGAACATCACCGGGGTGCTGCTCGAGCTGGGCGGCAAGTCCGCGCACATCGTCTTCGACGACGCCGACCTGGACGCGGCCTGCAACGGCGCGCTGGCCGGGGTGTTCGCCGCCACCGGCCAGACCTGCATGGCGGGCTCGCGGTTGCTGGTCTCCCGGGCCGTGCACGACGACCTGGTGGCGAAGATCGCCGACCGGGCCCGCTCTATCAAGCTCGGCGACCCCAAGGCGGCCGAGACCGAGATGGGCCCGGTGGCCACCGAGCCGCAGTACCGCAAGGTGCTGTCGTTCCTGGAGGGCGCGGGCGCCGAGGGCGCCACCGTCACGGCCGGGGGTCAGGCAGAGGAGGACCTGGGCGGGTTCTTCGTCCAGCCCACCGTGCTCACCGGGGTCAAGCCGACGATGACGGTGGCCTGCGAGGAGGTGTTCGGCCCGGTGCTCTCGGTCATCCCGTTCGACACCGAGGAGGAGGCCATCGCGCTGGCCAACGACACCAGGTACGGCCTGGCCGGGGCGGTGTGGACCAAGGACATCCACCGCGGGCACCGGGTGGCGCATGCCATGCGCACCGGCACCGTGTGGATCAACGCGTACCGGGTGGTCGGCCCGGACGTCCCGTTCGGCGGCTACGGCCTGTCCGGACTGGGCCGGGAGAACGGCATCGAGGCCGTGCACGAGTACACGCAGACCAAGGCCATCTGGGTGGAGCTGACCGGCGGCACCCGCGACCCGTTCACGATCGGATGAGTGATCCGGTGGCAGAAGTCGCGCTGATCGTGCACTACCAGGCGCAGCCCGGCAAGGGCGACGAGGTCGCCGCGCTGCTGGCGCGGCACACCGCGGCCACCCGGGCCGAGCCCGGCTGCCGGGACTTCGTGGCGTTGCGCGGGGCGGAGGACCCGGACTCGTTCGTCCTGTACGAGCGGTATGACGACGAGGACGCGTTCAAGGCCCACCAGGCCAGCCCGCACTTCGAGGGCATCGCGGTGGCGCGGATCCGGCCGCTGCTGATGGACCGCCGGCTCGAGGTGCGCCAGGTGGTGCAGCCGGATGCCAGCTAGATGAGCCCAGGAAAATGAGCACGGAAGTCCGGGAGGTTACCGAGCTGATCACGCCTGGCCCCGCCGGGGCGCTGAGCGGGTTGCTGGGCGTGGAAGGCACCCCGTTCGTTGAATTGCCTTTGCTCTTTCACTGGGTGTACCTGCTGGACCGGCCGCCTACGGCCGCGCTGGGTCCGGACGGTCACCAGGCCGCCGGCGGGATGCCGGTGCCGCCCGGGGCCGGCCTGCGGCGGATGTTCGCCGGCGGCCGGGCCTGGCGGCACGGGGCGCTGCGCATGGGGGCCGAGGCGACCCGGCGGACGTGGCAGGCCAGCTCGGTCGTCAAGCAGGGGCGGACCGGGCCGCTGCACTTCGTCACCGTGCGGACCGAGATCAGCCAGGGCGGCCAGGTGGTGGTCAGCGAGGAGCAGGACCTGGTGTACCGGGAGCCTGCTGTTTCTGGTGAGGCACCGCCGGCTCCGGCTTCGGTGGCGGCTGTCCCGCCGGGTGACGGGGACTGGGTGGTCGAGGTGGATCCGGTGCTGCTGTTCCGGTACTCGGCGCTGACCTACAACGCGCACCGGATCCACTACGACCGGGACTACGCCCGTTCCGAGGGCT
>DASUAC010000431.1:0-2289 GCA_035763985.1 Jatrophihabitans sp.
CTGCGGGCGCTTGGGCAACGCCACCTTTCTCGCCACAAGCGCTCTCCCCCACCCCTTTTTCGCATCACCCCACGCGAAAGGAACGTCCGTGAGACCGCAGCACCCCGAGTCCGGTCGCCGGAAGATGTCGCGGCGGCTCGCCGCCGGCATCGCCGCCGGGGCCACCGTCGTCGCCACCGCGACGGCGCTGACCGCACCCGCCGCAGGGGCGGCACGCGCCGCGACCCCGCAAGCGCCCTCCCCCGCCACCGTCACGGCCGACGCCCAAACGCTGGCCGCCCGCAGCGCCGACGCCCTGGTGGCCAGCCATCCGGACTTCCTGTTCGCCAGTGCGGGCGAGCAGTACGTCAGGGGCTCCGTCGCCTCTTCCAGCGGCATCCAGTATGTCCCGTATGAGCGCACGTATTCCGGAGTCCCGGTCGTCGGCGGCGACTTCGTCGTGGTGACCAACGGGGCCGGCCAGGTCATGGACCACTCGGTGGCACAGCGCCACGCCATCGGGAATCTGTCCACCACCCCCACCCTGACCAGTGCCAAGGCTGCTTCGGTGGCGGCGGCCCAGCTGCGGTCGGTGTCCAGGGTCGAGGGCACCCGGCTGGTGGTGCTCGCGCTCGGCTCGGATCCGGCCGCGCTCGCGTGGGAGACCACCGTCGACGGCACCGGCTCCGGCGGCGTCAGCCGGCTGAGCGTGGACGTCGACGCGCGCACCGGCCGTGTGCTGCACACGCAGGAGCACGTCGAGCACGGCAGCGGCACCGGGGCGTGGAACGGCCCCGAACCGCTGTCCATCGACACCACCGGCTCGGCCGGATCCTATTCGCTGAGCCCGGGCAACATCTCCAACATGCCGTGCCAGGACGCTGACACGAACACCACCTTCACCAAGTCCACCGACAGCTGGGGCAACGGGGACGCCACCGACAAGGAGACCGGCTGCGTCGACGCCGAGTACGTGGCGCAGGGCGAGTTCCGGATGCTGGCGCAGTGGCTGGGCCGCAACGGTATGGACGGCAGCGGCGGCGCCTGGCCGATCCGCGTCGGCCTGGCCGACGTCAACGCCTACTACGACGGCTCCCAGGTCCAGGTCGGCCACAACGACGCCAACCAGTGGATCAGCGCGGTGGACGTGGTGGCGCACGAGATGGGCCACGGCATCGACGACCACACCCCCGGCGGCATATCCGGCAACGGCACCCAGGAGTTCATCGCCGACACCTACGGCGCCTCCACCGAGTTCTTCCTGAACGAGCCCGCGCCCTACGCCACGCCGGACTTCCTGGTCGGCGACCAGATCAACCTGGTCGGCAGCGGCCCGATCCGCAACATGTACAACCCCTCGGCGATCAACGGCGACCCGAACTGCTACGACAGCAGCATCCCCTCGGCCGAGGTGCACGCCGCGGCCGGCCCGGGCAACCACTGGTTCTACCTGCTGGCCGAGGGCAGCAACCCGGCCGGCGGGCCGGCCAGCCCGACCTGCAACAACTCCACGGTCAGCGGCGGCGTGGGCGTCGAGAACGCCATCAAGATCGTGTACAACGCGCAGCTGATGAAGACCTCTGCCAGCTCCTACCTGAACTACCGCACCTGGACGCTGAAGGCCGCCAAGAACCTCGACCCGACCTGCGCCGAGTTCGCCACGGTCAAGGCCGCCTGGGACGCGGTCAGCGTCCCGGCCCAGTCCGGCGACCCGACCTGCACCGCGGGCAGCAGCGGCTTCTCGCTCTCGGTCTCGCCGGCCTCGGGCGCGGCGAACCCGGGCGGCTCGGTGACGACCACCGTGGCCACCACCCTCACCGGCGGTTCGGCGCAGACCGTCACGCTGTCCGCCTCCGGGCTGCCGGCCGGCGCGACCGCGTCCTTCAACCCGGCTTCGGTCACGGCCGGCAACAGCTCCCAGCTGACCATCACCACCAGCGCCTCCACCCCGGCCGGCACCTCCACGGTCACCGTCACGGGCACGGGCACCTCGGCCACCCACACCGCCACGTTCTCGTTGACGGTCAACGGATCCGGCGGCGGCAGCGCGCTCACCAACGGCGGCTTCGAGTCCGGCAGCCTCAGCGGCTGGACCGGTACCGGCGCGGCCTCGGTCGTGAGCTCCGGAGCGCACTCCGGCACGTATGCCGCCCAGCTGGGCAGCAGCTCGCCGAGCACCGACTCCGGCGCCGCGCAGACCTTCACCGCGCCGAGCGGCAGCAGCCAGCTGTCGTTCTGGTACGACGTGACCTGCCCGGACACCGTCACCTACGACTGGGCCACGGCCACGCTGAAGGACAACACCGCCGG
>DASUAC010000432.1:0-2974 GCA_035763985.1 Jatrophihabitans sp.
GCCATCCAGCCCGACAACGCCGAACTGGTCGCCGCCCGGGACACCGCCGGCCTGCTGGTGCTGCGCCGCGCCGCCGCGCTCGGGGCGCTGGTGACCGGCCACCGGGCGGTGGCGATCGCCGGCACCCACGGCAAGACCACCACCACCTCGCTGCTGGTCGCCGCGGCGGCTGCCGCCGGGCTGGATCCGTCCTTTGCGATCGGGGCGAACCTGCGGCAGGGGCACACCAACGGCCACGCCGGCACCGGCGATGCGTTCGTGGTGGAGGCGGACGAGAGCGACGGCTCGTTCCTGCTGCTGCGCCCGGATCTCGCGGTGGTCACCAACGTGGAGGCCGACCACCTGGAGAACCACGGCGACCTGGCCGGGGTGTTCCGGGCGTTCGAGCAGTTCGTGGACCGGATCGCCGCCGACGGCCTGCTGATCATCTGCGCCGACGACCCGGGCGCGGTCCGGCTCGGCGAGTACGCCCGGGCGCTGGGCCGGCGGGTGCGCAGCTACGGCACCGGCCCCCGGGCCGAGGTACGGGTGACCGAGGTGGCCGCCGGCGACCGCGGGGTGGAGTTCACCGTCACCGGGCTGGCCGAGCAGCCGCAGCGGTTCGGCGTGGACTCGCTGGTCGGCGAGCACATGGCGCTGAACGCCACCGCGGCGCTGCTGGTGCTGGCCGAGTTGGGTGCCGACTCAAGCGTCGCCGCCGGCGCCTGGCGGCAGTTCGCCGGGGTGGATCGCCGGTTCCAGCTGCACGGCACGGCGGCCGGCGTCCGGGTCTATGACGACTACGCCCACCATCCGACCGAGATCCGGGCTCAGCTGTCGGCGGCTGCCGCGCTGCTGGACGCCGAGGCGCGGCGTACCGGACGACGGGGCCGGCTGATCGCGGTGTTCCAGCCGGGCACCTACAGCCGCACCCAGACCTTCGCCATCGAGTTCGGACAGGCGCTGGCGGTGGCCGACATCGCGGTGGTGATGGACATCTTCCCGGCCCGGGAGAAGCCGATCCCCGGCGTGACCGGCGAGCTGATCGCCGAGCAGGTGCCGGTGCCGGCCGACCGGGTGGTGTACGAGCCGGATTGGCATGCGGTGGCGGCCCGGGTGGCCGGCCTGGCCCGCGCCGGCGATCTGGTGCTGACCATGGGCATCGGCGACGTGCACCTGCTCTGCCCGCGGATCCTGGCGGAACTGGGCAGCGCGCACGGCGACCGGGGGAGCGACGGCGGATGACCGGACTGGCCGAACGTACCGACCGAACGGGACCTGCCACCGGGCAGGCGGTGCTGCGTGGCCGGCGCTGGCCGGTGCTGGCGGCGGTGCTCGCCCTGGCGCTCGGAGTGGGCTGGCTGGTCGGCTTCTCCAGCGTGTTCGGCGTGCGCACCGTCGCGGTCAGCGGCGAGCACCGGGTGAGCAGCGCGCAGATCGTCGCGGCTGCCCGGCTCCGGCACGGTGCGCCGCTGGCCCGGCTGGACACCGCCGCGGTACGGGCCCGGATCGCCGCCATCCCGGCGGTCCGGACGGTGACGGTGGGCGTCAGCTATCCGGGCACGGTGCGCATCCGGGTCACCGAGCGGGTTGCGGTGGGCTATCGACCGGACGCCGACGGCGTGGTGCTGGTGGACGCGGCCGCCGTGCAGTTCGCCACCCTGCCCCGGCCGCCGGGCGGGTTGCCGGAGTTGGCGGTGACCGGTGACCCGGTCCGGTCTGCGGCCGCCGCGACGGTGGCCGCCGCACTGCCGGCCGGCTTCGCCGGTGCGGTGGCCCGGATCGCGGTGCCCACCGTGCAGAGCATCACGCTCACCCTGACCGACGGCCGTACGGTGCTCTGGGGCGGCACCGACCGCAGCGCCGAGAAGGCCAAGCTGGTGCCGGTGCTGGTGCACCAGCCGGGCAGCTATTTCGACGTCAGCGATCCCAGTTCGGTGATCAGCCGCAGCCGATAACCACCCGCTATTCGCAATATTGGCGGCGTGTCGGCGAGTCTGCGGTGGATCGCAGTCACCGCGAACTACCTTCGCAAGCAAGCGCTCAGGTTGACATAACGTTAACGGTCGACTTGAGGGTGAGGGTTTACCCGGCCGACCCGGGCCGGCCAGCACGTCGCAGGACACCGATGCGAAGGAAAAGCAGATGAGTTCACCGCACAACTACCTCGCAGTGATCAAGGTCGTCGGTGTCGGCGGCGGCGGCGTGAACGCCGTGAACCGGATGATCGAGCAGGGCCTGAAGGGCGTCGAGTTCATCGCGGTGAACACCGACGCGCAGGCACTGCTGATGTCCGACGCCGACGTCAAGCTCGACGTCGGCCGGGAGCTGACCCGCGGCCTCGGTGCGGGTGCCCAGCCGGACGTCGGCCGCAAGGCCGCCGAGGACCACCGGGACGAGATCGAGGAGGTGCTCAAGGGCGCCGACATGGTCTTCGTGACCGCCGGCGAAGGCGGCGGTACCGGCACCGGCGGAGCGCCGGTGATCGCCAGCATCTCCCGCAAGCTGGGCGCCCTGACCATCGGCGTGGTGACCCGCCCGTTCTCCTTCGAGGGCAAGAAGCGGGCCACCCAGGCCGAGATGGGCATCGAGGCGCTGCGGGCCGAGTGCGACACCCTGATCGTGATCCCCAACGACCGGCTGCTGCAGATCTCCGACCACAACGTCTCGGTGATGGACGCCTTCCGCAGCGCCGACCAGGTGCTGCTGTCCGGTGTCCAGGGCATCACCGACCTGATCACCACGCCGGGTCTGATCAACCTCGACTTCGCCGACGTCAAGAGCGTGATGAGCGGCGCCGGTTCGGCGCTGATGGGCATCGGCTCGGCCCGCGGTGACAGCCGGGCCCGACAGGCGGCGGAGATCGCGATCGCCAGCCCGTTGCTCGAGGCGTCGATCGAAGGCGCTCACGGCGTGCTCATGAACGTCTCCGGCGGAAGCGACCTCGGCCTGTTCGAGATCCACGAGGCGGCCCAGCTGGTCGCCGACGCGGCGC
>DASUAC010000433.1:0-2869 GCA_035763985.1 Jatrophihabitans sp.
CGGCCATTGGACGGCCGATTATGTGCTGATGCGAGCGATCGGCGATCCGGACGTCTACCTGGGCACCGACCTCGGCGTCCGCCGGGCGGTGGCTCGGCTGGCCGCACAGGACCCGGCGGCTGCAGTGGTTCCGGCGGCGGCTTCGCCGGATCGCGCGACGGCTGCGCTGGATCCGGCGGCGGCTTCGCCGTGGCGCAGTTACCTCACCCATCACCTGTGGGCCTCGGCCCACTGATCCGTTCGAGTATCTCCCTACGATCAAAGGACATCTGATGTCACACAGCTACTTCGACTCACCTATCGGCCCGCTGCTGCTGACCGGGGACGCGACCGCACTGACCGGGCTGTACCTGGCCGAACACGTCCGGATCGCCACCCCCCGTGGCAACCGGGACGACGCGGCATTCGCCGAACCGGTCCGGCAGCTGACCGAGTACTTCGCCGGTGACCGGCAGGCCTTCGAGCTGCCGATCGCGCCGGCCGGCACCCCGTTCCAGCTCCGGGTCTGGCAGCTGTTGCAGGGCATCGGCTACGGCGAACGCCGGACGTACGGCGAACTCGCCGCCGAGCTGGGCAACCCGAACGCGGCCCGGGCGGTGGGTTTGGCCAATGGCCGCAACCCGATCTCGATCATCGTGCCGTGCCACCGAGTGGTGGGCAGCAGCGGAGCCCTGACCGGATACGCCGGTGGCCTGACCAACAAGCAGTGGCTGCTGGACTTCGAGACCCGGCTGCTCGGCGGCCGGCCAGCCGCGACCGGGACGGCCGTACCCGCCTGACGACCGGGGACGGCCGTACCCGCCTGACGATCCCCGATCGCTCAGCCGGAGCGGCGCAGGCCTCGGCTAGTTGCCGGGGCAGGTGACCCAAGTGGTCGTGACGTACTGGGAGGTCTGGCCCCACCAGAACGCGTCACCGCACGGACCGGCATAGGCGTACTGGCCGATCACCTCGCCGTTGATGCTGCCGTCGTGGTAGCTGTCCAGCCGGTACTGGGTACTCGGGTCCGGAATGGCGGTGCCCGCCGCCGGGCCGGCCGGGGTCAGCGCGACGGCCGAGGCAGCCAGGGCGGCCGCCAGCAGGAACTTGCTGCGCAGGGGCATGCTTCGCATTCTCACTCCAGGGCGAAAGGGGCGTACGGGACCAAGGGTGAGAGACATCCTAATCCGTCCGCAGCGTGTTGGACAGCGTTCAACTGGTGGTGACGACGGCGCAAGGCAGGAACTTGGTGTTGCCGGTGCCGTAGGAGGTGTTGAGCGCGTACACGCACACCGTGTGCCGGCCGGCCGCAACCCCGGTCACCGTGATCGCGTAACCCTGGTTCGGCCCGGTGTGCAGCTTCGCCGCCACGTCCGGCCGGGCCACCCCGGTGGTGTACCGGCCACGCATCCGGTTGTCGATGTAGACGTCGATGTACAGCCGGGCGCTGGTGTTGTCCGGGTCGGCGGCCCAGCCGGTCGCCTTGACGGTGCCGGCGCCGCCGGTGACCGAGTCCACGTGCCCGAACGGGTTGTGCTTGGCCGCGGCGGCATTGGCGTTGGTGATGATCGCGGTGGCCGCCGATCCCACTCCGATGGAGATGACCGGGTGGGTGGACGGCAGCAGCCAGCGCATGATCACGTCCAGCGAATGGGCGTCGACCGCGACGCAGCCGGCGGTCGGCTGGCCGTTGGTCACGTGCAGGAAGAACGCCGAGCCGGCGCCGGCCCGTACCGGGAAGCGGTTGTAGTCGATCACCACGGCGTGGGAGTACACGTAGCCCGCGTCGTACAGGTTCTCGCTGTTCGGACCGGGCGAGGCCACCTGGTGCAGGTGGGTGTTGTAGGCCGGCGTACCCGACTCACCGTCCCACCAGTCCGCCCGGGTGGCCTGGAAGTACGGCAGCGCGCTGCCGTTGTCCGGCTGGTTGCCGAAGGCCTGGGTGAGCGTGAACACCCCGGCCGGCGTGCGGGCGATGCCCTCGTGCGCCTGGCCGATGCCCAACTCGCCGACGTAGGCGTGCACCGGGCCGGCCGCGTGCCAGTAACCACCCCGGCTGGAGGCGGTCCACAGGTCCAGCCGCGCCGTGGTGGCCCCGGCCGAGCCGGACTGCACCGTGATCACCCGCTGCGGCGTTGCCGCGTCGGCCGACGGCGCGGCTATCGAGATCAGTGCGACGAGCAGCCCGGCGCCGAGCAAGGCGGCGGACAGGCAGGCGAGCAGGCGGCGAACCGGGACGCGCATGAGTGACTCCTTGACAGATCTGCGGTGCGTTGCAGATTCTGCCCGGTGCGGACCGGTTTTGCAGGATGCCGGGGCTCGGACGCCGGCGAGGCGGAAACCTGGTGACCGTCCGCAGGAGGATCGGCCACCGGTGACGGGAAGGAATCCCCTTCCACTTTCAACGTATAGCGCACCGGGGGGCTTGCCGCAAGGCCCGGGTGATGCCGCAGAATCGCCGACCTACCCCGCGTGCGCCTTGGCCGCCCGCCGATCGGAGCTGATGCGTGAACCCCCTGACCACCAGCGCGTTCGACCTTCCCGAGCGCCTCGCCGGCAAGGCCGACCCGGCGCTGATCGCCGGTGACGAGCGGCACTTCGCGGCGCTGGCCGAGAGCCTCCGGCAGGCGATCGCCGAACTGTCCGACCGCCTCGATGCCGAGCGCAAGGCACCCGGCGGCGGTGGCCGGGCGGCGCTGGACCGGGACCTGGAGATCCACCGGCTGACCGCGCGGCTGCGCGTCCTGCGCCGTTTCGGACTGGACCTCTGCCTCGGCCGCATGGTCGGCGCGGACGACTCCGGGCCGGTGTACGTCGGGCGGCTCGGGCTCACCGACTCCCGGGGGCGCCGGCTGCTGCTCGACTGGCGTTCACCGGCCGCCGAGCCGTT
>DASUAC010000434.1:0-18865 GCA_035763985.1 Jatrophihabitans sp.
TGGACGTCCGGCCGGGCGACATCTACGGCTTCCTCGGCGCCAACGGCTCCGGCAAGACCACCACCGTGCGGATGCTGCTCGGCCTGGTGCTGGCCAGCTCCGGGAAGATCGAGCTGCTCGGCGAGCCGATGCCGAAGTCGGCCTCGAAGGTGCTGGCCCGGCTCGGCGCGCTGGTCGAGGGACCGGCCGCGTACGGCCACCTGTCCGGCCGCGCCAACCTGATGCTCAACGATGCCAGCGGAAACTCCGCCGCCCGCGGCAGCCGGGCCGATCGCGGCGGCCGGGTGGACGAGGTGCTGGAGGAGGTCGGGCTGGCCGGCGTCGGACGCCGGCCGGTGAAGGCCTACTCGCTCGGCATGCGGCAACGGCTGGGGCTGGCGGCCGCGCTGCTGCGCCAGCCGGAGCTGCTGATCCTGGACGAGCCGAGCAACGGGCTGGACCCGCAGGGCATCGGCGAGATCCGGCAACTGCTGCTCAAGCTGAACGCGGCCGGCACCACGATCTTCCTGTCCAGCCATCTGCTGGCCGAGGTGGAGCAGCTGTGCACCCGGGTCGGCGTGCTGGACCGGGGACGGCTGGTGGTGCAGGCCCCGTTGGCCGAACTGCAGGCACCCACCGGCCGGATCGTGCTGCGCACCCCGGACGTCCGGGCTGCCGCGCAGCTGCTGGCGGGCCGGGTGGCCGAGCTGCGCGACGACCTGCTGGTGGTGACCGGCACCGACCCGGCCGGCTTGAACAGCTGGCTGGTCCAGCGCGGGATCCGGGTCGCCGAGCTGGCGGTGCAGCGGCGCAGCCTGGAGCAGGCGGTGCTGGAGCTGACCGGGCCCAGCGCGGACCGGATGGACCGGCCGGCATGATCGCGATCGAGATCCGCAAGCTGTTCCGCCGGCCGCGCACCTGGCTGACCATCGTGCTGCTCGACGCGCTGCCCACGGTGGTGGCGGTGTTGCTGGCGATCACCCACCTCGGGCCGCGGCCGGGTCAGGGGCCGGCGTTCCTGTCCGCGGTGCTGGCCAACGGCTCACTGTTCTCGGTGGCCGCGCTGGCCATCGTGCTGCCGCTGTTCCTGCCGATCGCGGTGGCCGTGGTGGCCGGCGACTCGGTGGCCGGCGAGGCCGCGGCCGGCACCCTGCGCTACCTGCTGGTCCGGCCGGTCGGGCGTACCCGGCTGCTGGCGGCCAAGTTGACCGCGGTGTTCGTCTTCGTCGGCACCACGGTGGTGGTGGTGGCCGGCACCGGCTTCCTGGTCGGCCGGCTGCTGCTCGGCAACCAGCCGGTGGCCGCGGCGGTGACCAGTGTGTCCGGCAGCTCGCTGACCGCCGGCCAGATCGCCTGGCGCACGGTGATCTCGATCTGTTACGTCGCCTTCTCGATGCTCGGGGTGGCCGCCATCGCGCTGTTCCTGTCCACCGTGAGCGACTCCGCGCTGGGCGCCAGCCTGGGGGCGCTGGCCGCGCTGATCGGCTCGTCGGTGCTGCTCACGCTGGACGCCGCGCACACGCTGCAGCCGTACCTGCCGACCCGGTACTGGCTGTCCTTCGTCGACCTGTTCCGGGATCCGATCCTGTGGCGCAACGTCGTCCGCGGGGTCGGCCTGCAGGCGGTGTACGTCGCGGTCTTCCTCGGCGCCGCCTGGGCGAACTTCACCACCAAGGACGTCACCAGCTGAAGCCGGCGCGCCGGGTGGTCGGCCTCAACCGGCCGCCGACAGTCCGGTGCAGTCGCCGGCGCCGAACTGACGCGCCGGGCCGGCGGACAACTCGGCGGTCACGATCGCTGCCACCAGCGGGTCGGTCGGCAGCTGACCGTGGCTGACCGCCGAACCGGCGCACACCTGCTGGATCTCGATGTTCACCGCGCCGGTCAGCCGGGCCGAGTCCGGTGGCACCACCACCTCGTCCCGGGCCGACCAGAGCGAGACGAACACCGGTCCGGCGGGAAGCTCCGGCGCGGTGTTCAGCGCGGTCAGCAGGGCACTGGTCGGCACCAGTTGCTGGCAGGCCGGCGGGCAGGCGCCGTGCACCAGCGAGCCGAGCGCGGCCAGTACGGTGCCGTGCTGCGGCGCGCCGAGCGTGACGATCCGCCGGGCCTCGGCCGCGCCGCCGTAGTCCTTCGCCCAGAGCCGGGCGACCACTCCCCCGGCCGAATAGCCCACCACGTCGACCGATACGGCTCCGGCCCGGTCCAGCGCAGCCCGCGCCGCGGTCTCCAGCGCGCGGGCCTGGCTGCCCAGGTCGCCCTCGGCGCTGCCCGGCAGCGGCACCACCGTGGCGTCCTTGCCGGCCGCCCGCAACCGTCGGGCCAGCACGGTCAGGCCGGTGACCGAGCCGCCGTAACCGGGCACCAGCAGCACCGGCCCGGGCCGGTCCTGCGCCACCGGGCCGAGGTGCGGCGGGTCGTCCCGGTTCGCCACCAGCGCGACCAGCAACCCGGCCACCAGCACGGCCGCGACCAGCACCGCGAGGACGGCCAGCCTGCGCCGGGCCGGCGCGAGCGAGTTGAGCACATCTCATAGTGCCGCCTGGTGCCCGGCACAGGAGGGCGCACGACCGATCCTGATACCGCCAGGTGACGCTGGCGACTCCACCTCCCGTTCAGCCACCGGCCCGGGCACTTCGTGGTTCGATGGATTCATGCAGGCCTGGTTGGTCTGGTTGATCATCGCCGCGGTGCTGGCCGGCGCGGAGGCGCTGTCGCTCGACCTGGTGTTGATCATGCTGGCCGGCGGCGCGCTGGCCGGCTCGGTCACCGCCGCGGTGGGCCTGCCGCCCGCGGTGCAGCTGGCGGTGGCGATCGCCGGCTCGGCTGCGCTGCTCGGCGTGGTACGCCCGGTGGCCAAGCGGCACCTGACCGTACGCGGCCACCTCACCGGCGCCGAAGCGCTGGTCGGCAAGGATGCGGTCGCAATCAGCCGGGTGGACGCCAACGGCGGCCGGGTGCGGCTGAACGGCTCGGAATGGTCGGCCCGCGCCTCCGATCACCGGCAGGTCATCGAGGCCGGCACCACCGTGCAGGTGATCGAGATCTCCGGTGCCACCGCGGTGGTCTGGGACAGCTCCCAGCGGTCCGCCCGGTGAGTGGGCCGTCCGGACCCGCTCGGGCGAGGAATTTCACTTACAGATCAAGGAGAAACTGAAATGGACCCGGCGCTGATCGTGCTGATCGTGATAGCGGTACTGGTCATCGGTACGTTGCTGCGCAGCGTCCGGATCGTCCCGCAGGCCAAGTCGGCGGTGGTGGAGCGGCTCGGCCGCTACACCCGTACCCAGGGGCCCGGGGTGGCCGTGCTGGTGCCGTTCGTGGACCGGATGCGCCCGCTGATCGACATGCGCGAGCAGGTGGTCAGCTTCCCGCCGCAGCCGGTGATCACCTCGGACAACCTCACCGTCGGCATCGACTCGGTGATCTACTTCCAGGTCACCGACCCGCGGGCGGCCACCTACGAGATCCAGAACTACATCCAGGCGGTGGAGCAACTGACCATCACCACGCTGCGCAACGTGGTCGGCGCGCTCAACCTGGAGCAGACGCTGACCAGCCGGGACAGCATCAACAGCCAGTTGCGCGGGGTGCTGGACGAGGCGACCGGTCCGTGGGGCATCCGGGTGGCCCGGGTGGAGATCAAGGCCATCGAGCCGCCACCCTCGATCCGGGACGCGATGGAGAAGCAGATGCGCGCCGACCGGGACAAGCGCGCGATCATCCTGACCGCCGAGGGGCAGCGGGAGTCCGCGATCAAGACCGCGGAGGGCCAGAAGGCGGCCCAGATCCTCGCCGCCGAGGGACAGAAGACCGCGGCCATCCTGGCCGCCGAGGCCGACCGGCAGTCCCGGATCCTGCGGGCCGAGGGTGAGCGGGCCGCCCGCTACCTGAGCGCCCAGGGCCAGGCCAAGGCGATCGAGACCACCTTCAACGCGATCCACGCCGCCAAGCCCGACCCGGCGCTGCTCGCCTACCAGTACCTGCAGACCCTGCCGCAGATCGCGCAGGGCGACGCGAACAAGATGTGGATCGTGCCGAGCGAGTTCTCCAAGGCATTGGAGGGGCTGGCCGGCTTGGCCGGTGGCGCGGCCGGGGCCGGCACCGAGAACGGCGCGCCGTCCTGGCTGGCCGCCACCTCCACCGGCGGCGCCCGCAGCTCCGGGGAGAAGATCTCCACCGAGGGCTGGTTCGACTCGAACCTGCAGCCGGCCGCCGATCAGCCCGAGGCCGGCAACCTGCGCGCCTCGGACGCCGACCCGGACAGCCAGGCCGCGCACGAGGGCCTCGTCGGACTGCCGCTGGTTCCGCCGCTGGATCCGTCCGTGCCGCCGGCGGTTCCCCCGCTACCGGACATTCCGCCGCTGCCCACCCCCACCGACGAGGCCTGACCGTGGGAAAGCGGTGACGGAGTACCTCACGATTTGGGACTAACGTCCGGCGACATCGGAACCGGAACCTGCTGAACTGGTAGCCGAGGGGCTACCCAGGAGGGCACCGATGAGCTGTACCGAGGCCGACCGTTCGTGTGGACGCGGGCAGGCGATCCGTTGACGCACGCTGAGCCGCCGGCTCCCCGGCAGGACATCGCCGAGGCACCTTCCCAACCTGGAACCGTGCCGCGGTTCCCGGAGATCGAGAAGCTCGAACTCGACGAGCTGATGGACGAACTGGTCAAGCGCGCGCACGGCGTCAAGCGCACCCAGGGCCGATTGCGTGGGCTGCTGCAGGCCATCGAGACGGTGGCCAGCGACCTGGCGCTGGAGAACGTGCTCCGCAACGTGGTCGAAGCCGGCTGTGAACTGGCCAACGCCAAGTACGGCGCCCTCGGCGTGATCGGGCAGGACGGCGGGCTGGAGGAGTTCATCCACGTCGGCATCGACGACGCCACCGCCGCCCGGATCGGCGACCTGCCCCAGGGCAAGGGCCTGCTGGGCGCGCTGATCTCCGACCCGCGGCCGATCCGGCTGCGCCGGATGACCGATGACGCACGCTCGACCGGGTTCCCGCCGCACCACCCGCCGATGGACTCGTTCATCGGCGTGCCGATCCACGTCCGCGACGAGGTGTACGGAAACCTCTACCTGGCCGAGAGCGCCGCCGGTGAGTTCAGTGCCGAGGACGAGGCGCTGGTCTCCGCGCTCGCCTACGCCGCCGGCGCCGCGATCACCAACGCCCGGTTGTACTCCGAGTCCCAGCTCCAGCAGCGCTGGCTGCAGGCCTCGGTGGAGATCGGCGCGCAGATGCTCAGCTCCTCCGGGGAGGATCCGCTGCGGCTGGTCGGCCGCCGGGCGATGGAGATCGCCGACGCGGACCTGGTCGCGGTCAGCCTGCTGACGCCGGACGGCCAGCAGTTGATGGTCGAGGTGACCTTCGGCCTGAACGCGGACGAACTGATCGGCCGCCGGTTCCCGGTCGCGGAGACGGTCGGCGGCACCGTGATCGCCCAGGACGAACCGCTGCTGCTGACCGATATCGCCAGCTTCTCCGGGCCCGAGTCCTATCTCGCCGAGGTGATGGAGACCGGCCCGTTGATGGTGCTGCCGCTGCGCGGCACCGGCGCGCCACGCGGGGTGCTCAGCCTGGCCCGGCTGCGTGGCCGGCGGACCTTCACCCACACCGACATGGCGATGGCGGCCGGCTTCGCCTCGCATGCCAGCGTCGCCCTGGAGCTGGCCGACTCCCGGGCCGCCGAGCAGCGGCTGGTGCTGCTGGAGGACCGGGACCGGATCGCGATGGATCTGCATGACCACGTCATCCAGGAGCTGTTCGCCGTCGGCCTCACCCTGGAAGGGGCGGCCACCCAGCTCGGCCACCAGGACCGGATCGGGCAGCGGATATCCCGCAGCGTCACGGACCTCGACCGGACGATCCGGCGGATCCGTACCAGCATCTTCCAGTTGCGCGGCAACCTGGCGATCGGCGAGTACGGCCTGCGGCAGCGGCTGCTGGAGGTCACCAGCGAACTGGCCGAGCCGCTGGGCTTCCCGCCGAATGTCGTGTTCAGCGGCATCATCGAGGTCGCCTTCAGCAGCGAACTGATGGACGACGTGGTGGCCTGCGTGCGCGAGGCGCTGACCAACGTGGCCCGGCATGCGCAGGCCAGCGAGGCGGTGGTGGATGTCACCATGGCCGCCGGCGAGCTCACCGTGACGGTCACCGACAACGGCGTCGGTCCCGGCGCCGCCTCCCGCCGCAGCGGTACCGCCAACCTGGCTGCGCGGGCCGCCCGGCGGGACGGGTCCTTCAGCATCGAGCCGGCAGCTGCCGGCGGCACCACGCTTACCTGGAAGGTACCGGTGACATGACCGCGGACATCCGCATCTTTCTGCTGGACGATCACGAATTGGTCCGCCGCGGCATCGGCGAGCTGCTCGCCGGCGTACCGGGTTTCGAGGTGGTCGGCGAGGCCGCCACCGCCGAACAGGCGCTCATCCGGGTTCTGGCGGTCAAGCCGGACGTCGCGATCCTGGACGCCCGGTTGCCGGACGGCAGCGGCATCGACGTGTGCCGGGAGATCCGCTCGGCGCTGCCGGACACCTACTGCCTGATCCTGACCTCCTACGACGACCAGGACGCGGTGCTCGCCTCGGTGCTGGCCGGTGCGTCCGGCTATGTGCTCAAGGAGGTCCGCGGCTCCGGCCTGGTGGACGCGATTCGCCAGGTGGCGCAAGGGCGTTCGCTGATCGATCCGGCGCTGATCGGCCAGGTCGTGGAGCGGGTGAAGGCCGGCACCGGCACGGGCACCGACAGCCGGCTGGCGGCGCTGACCGAGCGGGAGCGGGAAGTGCTGGACCTGATCGCCGACGGGCTGACCAACCGGCAGATCGGCCAGCGGATGTACCTGGCGGAGAAGACCGTCAAGAACTACGTGTCCAGCTTGCTACGAAAGCTGGGAATGGAACGGCGCACCCAAGCCGCCGTGTTCGGCGCCGAGGTGCGCCACGGCTGACCGGATCTCCGGCGCCCCGCCATGCCCTGACCCGGCAGGGCGCTGACCCGGCAAGGCCCGGGTCCCGGCCACGCGCTGACCCGGCAAGGCCCGGGTCCCGGCCACCGCGGGCCGTTCGGCCCTAGGAGGGCTCGCGGCCAGGTCAGATCCTGGAGCCAACCAGGTTCGGCATCGGCGGGAGGAGCTGTCCATGCTTTCCTCACTCGCATCCCAGCGGACGAGCGCCCTGCGCCGGGCCGCCGTCCGAGCCACCCTGGCCCCCTCGGTGCACAACAGCCAACCCTGGCGGCTGCACCTGGCCGAGGATCGGCTCGACCTGCATGCCGACCTGGCCCGGCAGCTCGCGGTGCTGGATCCCACCGCTCGGCAGCTGTACATCAGCTGCGGCTGCGCGTTGCTGAACGCCCGGGTCGCGCTGGCCGGCGAAGGCTGCGGGATCCGGGTGGAGCGTTTCCCCCGGATGCCGCGGACCGGCTACGTCGCGTCGCTGACGCCGACCGATGAGCCAGCCGACCTGGCCCTGGCCGCGCTCGATCCGGTGATCGAACTGCGCCAGACCAACCGGGGGCAGTTCGCCGACGAAGCCGTGCCGGAACCGGTGCTGGCCATGCTGGCTGCTGCTGCCGCCGCGGAATCGGCGTCGCTGCACCTCATCCACGACGCCAAGCTGAAGCTCGCCGTGGCCCGGCTGAGCCAACGGGCCGACGCCATCGAGAACCTCAATCCCGCCTACCGTGCCGAGCTGCGGGCCTGGACCACCGACGACCCGGCCCGCGGCGACGGGGTGGCCGACGGCACCGTTGCGGCCACGCCGATCCCGCCCCTGGCGCCGCCCGGCAAGACCTCCCGCAGCGCGACCCGGCTGGTGCGGAACCAGACCCTGGCGCTGCTGTGCACCGACGGCGACTCGCTGCTCGATTGGCTGCGCGCCGGCGAGGCGCTGGAACGGGTGCTGCTGGAGATCACCCGGCACGGGCTGGCGGCCGGCCTGCTCACCGAGATCACCGAGGTGCCGTCCACCCGGGCCGAACTCCGCCACGAGCTGGCATTGGCCGGGTACCCGCACGTGCTGATGCGGGTCGGCCGGGCGCCGGTCGTACCCGCCTCCCGCCGGCGGCGGCTGGTCGACGTGCTCACCGAGGAGAACTGACCCCGCCGCGGTTACTCGCCGAGCACCTGGCCGCGCGCCGCGCCGGCATCGCTCGGGTGTGTGCCCTAGGAGACCGGGTTGCTGCGCAGCGAGCCGACCTCGTCCGGCACCCGTACCTGCACCATGCCGTAGCGGGTACGAACCTCCCAGCGGCGTTGCGGCCGGACGGCCGGGCCGTCGACCACCTCGCCGCCGGCCAGCCGGAACCGGCTGCCGTGCCAGGGACAGCTGATGCAGCCGTCGCCGCTGAGCTGGCCTTCGTGCAGTGGGCCGCCGCGGTGGCTGCACCGGTCGTCGAGGGCGAACAGCTCGCCACCGCGCCGGATCAGCAGCACCGGCAGGCCGGCGGCGTGCACCAGCGTCGGCTGGTTGTCGATCAGCTCGGCCTCGGCCAGCGTGTCCTGCCAGTCCTCGCTGGCCACCGAGAAGGCGGTGGTGTCGACGCCCACGCCCCGGGCGTAGACCAGGTGGCCGCCCAGGAAACCGCCGGCGGTCAGCAGCGTCGCGCCGCCGCCGGCCAGCAGGGCGCCGAGCAGCCACTGGTTGCGCCGCCGGGCCACCCAACTGCCGGTGTAGCAGGACAGCGCCAGCGCGTTGACGCCGGCGTGTACGAACCCGAGCCGGCGTTCGGCGCCGCTGGTGTAGGACCAGTCGCTGGCACCGGTGGCCGCCGCCGGCAGCGCGCTGAGCACGCCCAGCCCGATCAGCCGGCGCGCGGCGACCGCGCCGTCCGGGCCGGACAGATCCAGCACGCTGGCCGCCACGAACGACCCGATCGGCACCGCCACCAACGGCGGATGCGCCGGATGCCCGGTCGGCGTACCACTGGCCAGATCACGAATGGGCTTGAACCGTAGGGCTTTTCCGATCAAATCGGCGACCGGGCCGGCCACCGCGTCGAGTACCGTGGCGCGTTCGATCCGTTCGACCAGCCGATCGGTCAGCGCTGACAATGCCGTCATACCAGCTCCGGGGGGCATCGTTCGTTACAGCTGTGGCTTCAGCCCGGTCCTGCCAGAACCCTAACCCGTCCGGCGGTCCAGCCGCCATCGCGCACGCTCGCGGTAGGTTGGACGAGGCTGAGCAGCCAGGCCGATTCGTACGAGGGGTTGCGGCGTGAAGATCGGATACTTCCTGTCCTGCGAGGAATACAGCCCGGCCGAACTGGTGGAGCAGGCGGTCGCCGCCGAGCAGGCCGGCTTCGAGGCCCTGTGGATCTCTGACCACTTCCATCCGTGGAACGACGAGCAGGGCGAGAGCCCGTTCGTCTGGTCGATCATCGGCGCTGTCTCCCAGGCCTGCCGGCTGCCGGTGACCACCGCCGTCACCTGCCCGACCGTGCGGGTGCATCCGGCAATCGTCGCGCAGGCGGCGGCCACCAGCAGCCTGCTGCTGGACGGCCGGTTCGTCCTCGGCGTGGGCAGCGGCGAGGCGCTCAACGAGCACATCACCGGCGCCAACTGGCCGAGCACGGACGTCCGGCTGGAGATGCTGGAGGAGGCGGTCGAGGTGATGCGGCTGCTCTGGAACTCCGACGGGTTCGTCAACCACCGCGGTACCCACTACACCGTCGACAACGCCAGGCTGTACAGCAGGCCGGCCACTCCGCCGCAGGTCTACGTGTCCGGGTTCGGGCCCAAGGCGGTCGAGCTCGCCGGGCGGATCGGTGACGGGTACATCTCCACCACCCCGGATCGGGAACTGCTCCAGCTGTTCCTCGACAGTGGCGGCGCCGGCAAGACCACCCAGGCCGGCTACAAGGTGTGCTGGGGCACCGACGACGACACCTGCGTGGCGACCGCGCACCGGCTGTGGGCGAACTCGGGCGTGCCGGGTGAGCTGTCCCAGGTGCTGCCCAGCCCGAAGCACTTCGAGCAGGCCAGCCAGCTCGTCACCAAGGAGATGACCGCCGAGTCGATCGCCTACGGCGCGGACGCCGACCGGCACCTCGATGCCTTCAAGCCGTACGCCGAGGCCGGCTTCGACGAGATCTACATTTCTCAAATGGGTGGCTCGGAATCGGCAACCGCTTATTCCGGATTCTTCGACTTCTACGCCGATTTATTGCCGCGATTGCGCGAACTGGGTTAATCGATAACGAGGTATTCGTACGGCAGCCGGCGAAGTAAATCGCCTGGCGGCCGTCCGTGGCTGCGCCTTGCCCTTCGGGGCGGCGTGGCGAACGTCGGTGGCGAAGCTCGCTGACTACGTGCGCAGCATGCGTGTCTACACCGGCGCTGCCGGCCCCGGATTGCCGACCGTCTACAGCCCCGTCCGGCGACTGGCAACCTTCCCGGCGAGGCCGGAAACTGTGTGAACAGTACTTGTGTCTGCCACTTGAAAAGGTTACTTCGCAGCCCGGCGTGTCGCGGCTGCCCTGCCGCGCTGCCAGGCCGCGTCGATCGTCGCCCGGTCCCGCCCGTAGAGCGATGCGAGCTGGCCGCCCAGCCGCGCCGGCAACTTGCGGTAACCGCGTTCGATCTCGGACAGGGCGCTTCGGTGAACGCCGACGGAGCGGGCGACCTCGGTGGCGCTCAGTCCGGCCCGTTCGCGCAGGCTCGCCAGATCGGCCTCGTTCAACGGGGTGCGCAACAGGTCGTCCGTGCTGAGCCGGAGAACCTCCGCCAGCTTGCGCAGATGACCGGGCGAGGGCGTGCTCTTGCCCTGTTCCCACGCGGTTGCCGCCTGCGGTGACACGTCCAGCAGTAGAGATAGATCCCGGATGGTGAGGCCCCGCTCGGACCTCACCCGCCTGAGCACGCCGTGCGCGAACAAATGGACGCCAGTGGACGGCATCCGCACCTCCACCTCCGGAGTGAGGTCATAGTCGGAAGCCATGATTCCCTCCCGCGAGGCGTCGATGTACAACAACTTTGTGAACATTGCTTAGCTACATTGCTTGAAACATAGCTGACATTAACCATAGAACGCTGTAACGTTCCGACGGACGTGCAGTACGGCATATCGAATGGTCTGTTCAGCTGATGCCTTCGGTGAGCCAGAGCTGGGGGCATGCAGGAGCGGACGACCGGCGGCCCCCGGCTCTCTGCGCCATAGCCCTGATGAGGAGGATCGGTAGTGCCCGTGCAGACCGCCTGGTTGCGCGATCGGCAGGCCCTGGCGGAGATCGTCAGCCATTCCGGTCTGTCCGAGCGGGAACTAGCCCGGCAGGCATCGCTCGGGCACGCCACGATCAACCACCTGTTGACCGGCCGGCGCAAGTCATGCAGCGTGCTGACCGCCAAGACCATCGCGGACGTTCTCGGCGTGGACGTCAGCCGGCTGTTCGTGACCTAGTGCCTCAGGCCGGCGGCGGTCAGTGGGGTTGGTTCTCCGCCCGCGGCCGCACCGTTGCAGTCAGCTCAATGCGGGGACGATCTCGGACCAGATGGCGTCGAGGATGTCGGTGGTCGGGCCTCGGTAGTGGGCGGTGACGGTGACACAGGCCTGTTGGTTGGGCAGGACGATGCCGAACTGCCCGTAGATGCCGTCCATCCGCCACGCGTCGTCGCGGGCGCACATCCAGACGTGGCGGCCGTAGCGGGCGTTGTCCGGGTGCGGCGCCGATGCTGCGGTGGCGATGTGGCCATCGGTCGGCACGGTGTCGGCGGTGATGCTGTCCACGTAGTCGGCCGGGACGACGGGCCGGCCGTCCCAGCGTCCGTGGTCGAGCAGGACTCGGGTGAGGCGGGCGAGTTCCTCGGTGCGGAGGTGGAGCCCGACCGCGCCGAGGGAGTAGCCGCGCGGGCAGCGCAGCCACTGGGGGTTGTGGATACCCAGCGGCGTGAACAGCCGCGGGAGCAGGTAGTCGCGCAGGTCCTGGCCGGAGCAGGCGTGGATGACCCGGCTCAGCAGGTAGGTGTTCGCACCCCGGTAGGCGAATCGCGATCCCGGCGCCGCGCCGAGGGGCGCGTTCAGGATGTCGACGGCGGGGTCGTCGGGGTGATCGGCGTCTGGGTCTTCCCAGCGGTGGGTGATACCCGATGACATCGTCAGTAGGTGCTGGATCGTGATCTGCTCGGCCTCGGGCGACGGGACAGCGATGAGGTTGCCGAGATGCGCCAGGACCGGATCGTCGAGGTCGAGAAAGCCCTCGGCCCTAGCGTTCCCGACCGCCATCGAGGTGACGGTCTTGGACGCGGAGAAGACGTCGCGCCGAATGTCTGCCACCCAGTGCTGTTCGACCGGCCGCCGCCCGTGCACGGCGACGTGCAGACCCTCAATCCCGAGCGGGCGTTCGCCCACAGCCCGCATCGCGGTCTCAAGTTCACCGACTGAGGTCGCACCACCAACCATGACCAACAGCTTAGGGAAGTCGCTGCCATCGACCTGCGGCCCCGACACGGCGCGCGTCCACCCACTGGGAGCACCCATACCGTCAGACCAGCGACCAGTCGGCGGCAAGTCCGTCGAGTCGCCTAGCGTTCAGACGCAGGGACCGTCGACACGTCTCCGAGCAGGGGCACCCCCGGAGGCGGGATTGGCACGCCGAGTTCGCGGAAGCGTTCCAGAACCGTGCTCGCGGTCGTTCGCGCTACCGACCATTCCGGGTAGAGAACTGCCGTCTCGCATGACTCCATCGGCGCTGAGCGCAGCGCAGCGATGGACTGGTCGAATAGAACCCGGATTTCGTCCGCTAGCTCAGGGGGAACGAGCCCCTCCGCCACCATTCCTGGTACGCAGTCGTAGGTCCAATCGACGAAGTCTGCCGCGATGTCGTCGAGATCGGCGCCCTGCGCGTGCGCGTAGGCCGCCAACTGTTCAGCCGCGAAACTCAGCGGCACGATGCTTTCGACAAGTCAGCGGCACGATGCTTTCGACTAGGCGGTATCGCATCAAGCGGTACGAGTCTGCGGTCATGGCAGTCATGATCTCGCCTACGGCCGTGGCCTGCATCCGCAATCCGGCATGGGCGGTCAATTCTTGACGTGCCAGAGAGGTTCTACCGGGCCGAACAGCGACAGGCCAGCGTCGCCCGTACCAATCTCCTTATCTATAAAGGTAAAACGCAACCCTGTCGGGGAACGAAACACGACTCAGCGCCGGCCCTCGCGCGCCGCGATGCTGTCCGGCCGGCCGGTGAAGACGTCGAGCCGGAAGTCCTCGTCCCGCACCTGCAGGATCTGCCGTCCCGGGAGCCGGGCGGCCAGCTCGGCGTGCAGTTCGTCGGTGCCGGCCTGCCGCTCCGCGAAATCGGGTAGCCAGTGGCAGGCCAGCACGGTCCAGTCCCCGGTGAGCGAAGCGGCGGTCCGCGACACCACCGCCTGCCAACCGGACCACGGCAGGTAATAGCCGAATTCGCTCAGCACGATCAGGTCGAACTTCTCGTCCGGCCAGTCCGCCGGCACCGTCAGCCGCCGCGCGCGGGCACCCGGCCGGTCGGCCAGCCGCAGCGCGGTGCGTTCGACCGCCGGCTCGGCGAGGTCACCGGCCAGCAGCCGGTCGCACCGGTCGGCCAGCAGCACGCTCAGTTCGCCGTTGCCGCAGGCCGGTTCGAAGCAGTTGCGGTAGCGCCGCTCGGGCAGGCAGGCCACCAGCAGCTGCCGCTTGCGCAGCTCGTACCAGCCCTCGCCGATCCGCCACGGATCCGGTTCGGCGTCATACATCCGCCGCAGGTGGTCGAGGTCCGGCTCGGTCACAACTGCCAGTCCCCGGCCGATCCGGCAAGCAGCCCGCCAAGCTCGGCGAGATCCCGTTCGGCGTGGGTTTGCCGAAGGAACACCGGCAGATCCGCGAAGTGCCGGGCCAGCGCGGGGTCGCGGCACAGCGGGCCGGCGCCGAGCGCCCGGCCGGCGTGGTCGAGCACCAGCCGGGCGGTGGCGTCGGCCGCCCCGCGTAACCGCAACGCGTGCCCGACCGCCGGCTCGGCCGGATGTTCGTCCAGCCACGTCGCGGTCTCGATCAGCAGGGCGCGCAGTGAGCGCAGTGCCGCATCGATCGTGCCCAGGTGCGCCTGCGCATGCGGGTCCGGACGCTTCCGGACGGCAGCGAGCACGCCGCGGGCCAACGGCAGCGCCCCGCCGTACCAGCAGGCCGCGATGCCGCAGCCGCCGTGCCAGAACCCGGGCCGGCCGGTGTACTGCCCCGCACCGCCGACCGGAACGGCCGGCACGTCCTCGAAGCACAGATCGACCGTGCCGGCACCGGCCATGCCGGGCGCCTGCCACACCCCGGAGTCGGCGGTGATGCCGGGTTGCGCAAGTTCCACCGCGGCCAGCCGCTGGTTGCCCTCGGCATCCCAGCCGGTGACCAGCGCATGGCTGACCAGGCCGGCGCCGGAACACCACGCCTTGCGTCCGCGCAGCCGCACCCGGTCGCCGTCGGCCAGCACCGACAGCCGGGCGTCCGGCGGCTCGGCGGCCCAGACCGCCCAGCGACCGGCCGGCACCGTCAGCCGTTCGGCGCCGAGTTCGGCCAGGATGGCCAGCGCATCGGTGTGGCTCTCGTACAGCTTGACCAGCGCCAGATCCTCCGCGGCCACCTCGGCCAGCCGGCGCCAGCGCAGCAGCGTGGCTCCGCCGGCCGGCAGCGGCAGCGGCTGCCCGGCCAGCTCGGCGAACCGCCGGGCGATCACGTCAGCCGGGTCAACCGGCGTCATCGTCCACCTCGGCAAGCCCTGCCAGATAGCCGGCGAAGCCGGCCGGAGCCCGGCCCACCCGCCGGGCGCTGGTGGTCACCGGCAGGTCGGCGGCCCACACCATCACGCTGCCGATCGCCTCCAGCCGGCTGATCAGGTCGACGTCCTCGTCCCGGTCCAGCTCGGCGAAGCCACCGGCAGCCAGGTAACGCGCCCGGCTGAACGCCAGGTTCGCGCCGTGCCGATGCCGGTGGCCCGGCTCCGGCCGGTAGCTCGCGGCGAACCGCTCACCGACCCCGGGCGGCTGCGGCGACCAGTCGGCCACCCGTACGGTGCCGACCACCACCTCCGCACCCAGCCGGACGTGCGCGAGCTGCCGGACCAGCCAATCCGGCGGCACCTGCGAATCGGCATCGGTGGTCGCCAGCCACAGCCGGCCGGACCGGCAGTCGGCCAGCAGCGCTCGGACGCCGGCCGCCCGGGCCGCACCGACGCCCGGACGGCAGACCGGCACCGGGCGCACCGGCAACCCGGTCGAGCGGAAGCCGGCGACGATCTCGGCGGTGCGGTCGGTGCACCGGTCCAGCGCCACCACCACCCGGACGGGCACCCGCAGCCGGCCGATCGCGACCGCGAGACTGCGCAGGCAGGCCGGCAGCAGCTCCTGCTCGTCGCGCGCCGGGATGACCACCCCGACCGCGTCAGGAACCTCGATTCGGCTCACGGCATCCTCGGTTCGGAGCGCGCCGCGGTGCGGCTGTGGTTGAGCGGTGCCTCGAACGTACCGCACCGCCCGGTTTGAACGGCTGGTCATCCGGCCAACGGTGGGTCACTAGGATCGAGGGCAGGTCTATCCCATCGGCATGCAACAGCCATGTACGCGACCAGACCGAGGAGAACCATGCAGATCTGGCCTGGCAACGCGTACCCGTTGGGAGCCACTTACGACGGTTCCGGCACGAACTTCGCATTGTTCAGCGAGGTTGCCGACCGGGTCGAGCTGTGCCTGTTCGACACCGACGGCAAGGAGACCCGGATCGACCTGCCGGAGGTGGACGGGTTCGTCTGGCACGCCTTCCTGCCGGGCGTCGAGCCCGGCCAGCGGTACGGCTACCGGGTGCACGGCCCGTACGACCCCGGCGCCGGCCACCGGTGCAACCCGAACAAGCTGCTGCTCGACCCGTACTCCAAGGCCGTCGACGGCCGGTTCCGGTGGCGGCAGGCGCTGTTCGGCTACAACTTCGGCGACGAGAACAGCCGCAACGACGAGGACTCCGCCCCGCACATGCCGAAGTCGGTGGTGATCAACCCGTTCTTCGACTGGGACGTCGACCGGCCGCCGAAGCGGCCGTACGCCGACAGCGTGATCTACGAGGCACACGTCAAGGGCCTCACCCAGCGCCATCCGGGGGTGCCGGAGGAACTGCGCGGCACCTACGCCGGGGTGGCGCATCCGGTGGTGATCGAACACCTGCAGAACCTCGGCGTCACCGCCATCGAGTTGATGCCGGTGCACCACTTCGCCGACGACTCGATCCTGCAGGACCGGGACCTGCACAACTACTGGGGTTACAACACCATCGGTTTCCTGGCCCCGGACCCGAAGTACTCCTCGGCCCGGACGCCCGGCGGGCAGGTGCAGGAGTTCAAGACGATGGTGCGCACGCTGCACGCCGCCGGCATCGAGGTGATCCTCGACGTGGTCTACAACCACACCGCGGAGGGCAACCACCTCGGCCCGACCATCTGCTTCCGGGGCATCGACAACGCCGCCTACTACCGGCTGGTCGACGACGATCCCCGTTACTACATGGACTACACCGGCACCGGCAACAGCCTGAACGTCCGGCATCCGCACTCGCTGCAGCTGATCATGGACTCGCTGCGGTACTGGGTGACCGAGATGCACGTGGACGGATTCCGGTTCGACCTGGCCGCCACCCTGGCCCGGGAGTTCTACGACGTGGACCGGCTGTCCAGCTTCTTCGAACTCGTCCAGCAGGACCCGACGGTCAGCCAGGTGAAGTTGATCGCCGAACCGTGGGACATCGGCCCGGGCGGCTACCAGGTCGGCAACTTCCCGCCGCAGTGGACCGAGTGGAACGGCAAATACCGCGACACGGTAAGGGATTTCTGGCGCGGCGAGCCCGGCACCATCGGTGAGTTCGCGGCCCGGCTGACCGGCTCGGCGGATCTCTACGAGGATTCCGCGCGCCGGCCGGTGGCCAGCATCAACTTCGTCACCGCGCACGACGGGTTCACCCTGCGCGACCTGGTGTCCTACAACGAGAAGCACAACGAGGCCAACGGCGAGACCAACAACGACGGGGAGAGCCACAACCGGTCCTGGAACTGCGGGGTGGAGGGGCCGACCGACGATCCGGCGGTGCTGGAACTGCGAGCCCGCCAGCAGCGCAACTTCCTGGCCACCCTGTTCCTGTCCCAGGGCGTGCCGATGATCTGCCACGGCGACGAGTTGGGCCGTACCCAGCAGGGCAACAACAACGGCTTCTGCCAGGACAACGAGCTGACCTGGATCGACTGGGAGAACGCCGACAGCACGCTGACCGCGTTCACCAGGGCGGTCTCCGAACTGCGCCGGCAACACCCGACGTTCCGCCGGCGCCGGTTCTTCGAGGGCCGGCCGGCCCGCCGCAAGGACGGCAACAACCTGCCCGACATCGCCTGGTTGCGGCCGGACGGCAGCGTGATGACCGAGGAGGACTGGGACTCCGGCTTCGGCCGGGCGGTCGCGGTGTTCCTCAACGGCGCCGCCATCCAGAGCCGGGACGACCGGGGCGAGCGGATCACCGACGACTCGTTCCTGCTCTGCTTCTCCGCCGACGACTCCGAGATCGACTTCACCATGCCTGGCGACGGGGTGGCCGGTGACTGGGAGGTGGTGCTGGACACCGCGCTGGAGGAGATCGTCGAGAGCAAGCCGGTGCACTCGGGCGAGGTGGTGACGGTGCTGCCGCGGACCCTCGTGGTGCTGCGCCGGCTCCCGGACTGATGACGCCGTCCTCGACCTACCGGTTGCAGATCCGGCCGCGTTTCACGCTGCAATCGGCCGCCGCGGTCACCGACTACCTGCGCGAACTGGGCGCCGGCGCGGTGTACCTGTCGCCGATCCTGCAGGCCACCGCCGGCTCTGACCACGGCTACGACATCACCTCGCACGCCCGGGTGGACCCGGAACGCGGCGGCGAGCCGGGCCGGCTGGCGCTGGTCGAAGCCGCCCGCGCGCAGCAACTGGCGGTGGTGGTCGACATCGTGCCGAACCACATGGGGGTGGCCGACCCGGCGCAGAACGAGGCCTGGTGGCAGCTGCTGCGCCACGGCCGGGAGTCCGACTACGCCGGCTGGTTCGACATCGACTGGCGGGCCGGCGACGGCAAGGTGCTGCTGCCGGTGCTGGGCGGCGAGGCCGAACTGACCATCGCCGACGGCGAGCTGCGCTACCACGAGCACCGGTTCCCGATCGCCCCCGGCACAGCCGGCGACGGCGCGGATCCGGCCACCGTGCACGACCGGCAGCACTACCGGCTGGTCGACTACCGGCGGGCGGACACCGAGCAGAACTACCGCCGGTTCTTCGCGGTCACCGAGCTGGCCGGCATCCGGGTGGAGGCCCCGACGGTGTACCAGGCCAGCCACGCCGAGATCCTGCGCTGGGTGCGTACCGGCACCGCGGACGGCATCCGGATCGACCATCCGGACGGACTGGCCCAGCCCGGCGACTACCTCCGCCGGCTGGCGGCCGACGCGCCGGACGCCTGGATCACGGCGGAGAAGATCACCGAGCCGGGCGAGGAATTGCCGGCCGATTGGCCGGTGGCCGGCACCACCGGGTACGACGCGCTGGCCGAGGTGAACACGCTGTTCTACGACCCGGCCGCCGAGGCGGCCGCCTCGGCGGCCTACCGCCGCCTCACCGGCGACACCCGGGACGGGCCGGCGCACCTCGAGCAGGGCAAGCGGCTGGTGGCCGGCACCATCCTGCAGGCCGAGCTGCGCCGGATCGGCCGCGGCATCCGGCACGCCGCGCCGGAGCTGTCGGTCGACGACGACGCCGTGCTGGCCGCCCTGACCGAGCTGGCGGTGGCCTTCGGCGTGTACCGGTCCTACCACCCGGCCGGCGCCGAGCGGCTGACCGAGGCCGCCGAGCTGGCCGGCCGGCGCCGGCCGGAACTGGCCGAGGCTATCT
>DASUAC010000435.1:0-3033 GCA_035763985.1 Jatrophihabitans sp.
ACGTGCCGTTCCCGGCCGGCGTCGTGGTCGACAGCCGGGACAACGTCTACGTCTCGGCATTCTCGATCGCTCCGGCCGGCGGGCTGAACGACCCGGGCACCGGGCAGCACGTGCCCGGCACCTCCGGTCAGGTGTGGCGGCTGCACTGGGATTAGCGCGGAAAGCGTGTCGTAACGCGAAGCGGGGCCCGGCCGGTCGGCCGGGCCCTGCTCGACTGCCAACGGTGTTGCTACGCCGCGGGAACGGTGTCGCTACGCCGAGGCGTCAGGACAGCCGGAGCTTCAACGACTCCAGTTCGTCGCGCAGCGCCGAGGGCACCTTGTCGCCGATCTTGTCGAACCACGCCTCGATGCTCGGCACCTCGGCCCGCCACTGATCCAGGTCGACGCTGATCGCGACGGCCAGCTGCTCCGGGTCGAGGTCCAGGCCGTCGACGTCCAGCGACTCCGGCGTCGGCACCCGGCCGATCGGCGTGTCCACCGCGGCCGACTTGCCCTCGATCCGTTCGATCGCCCACTTGAGCACCCGGATGTTCTCCCCGAAGCCCGGCCAGACGAACTTGCCGGCGGCGTCCCGGCGGAACCAGTTGACGTAGAACACCTTGGGCAGCTTCACCGCATCGGCGCTCTTGCCGACCTCGATCCAGTGCTGGAAGTAGTCCCCGGCGTGGTAGCCGATGAACGGCAGCATCGCCATCGGGTCGCGGCGCACCACGCCGACCTGGCCGACCGCCGCGGCGGTGGTCTCGGAGGACAGCGTGGCGCCCATGAACACCCCGTGCTGCCAGTCCCGGGCCTCGGTGACCAGCGGCACGGTGTCCTTGCGCCGGCCGCCGAAGAAGATCGCGTCCAGCGGGACCCCCTTCGGGTCGTCCCACTCCGGGGCCTTGGTCTCGCACTGCTCCAGCGGGGTGCAGTACCGGCTGTTCGGGTGCGAGGACAGCACGTCGGACTCCGGCGTCCAGTCCTTGCCCTTCCAGTCGATGAGGTGGGCCGGCGGCTCACCCATCCCCTCCCACCAGATGTCGCCGTCGTCGGTGAGCGCGACATTGGTGAAGATCGAGTTGCCCTTGGCGATGGTGCGCATGGCGTTGGGGTTGGTGTGCCAGTCGGTGCCCGGGGCCACCCCGAAGAAACCGTTCTCCGGATTCACCGCGTACATCCGGCCGTCCTCGCCGAACCGGATCCAGGCGATGTCGTCGCCGATGGTCTCCACCCGCCAGCCGGGCAGCGTCGGCTCCAGCATGGCCAGGTTGGTCTTGCCGCAGGCCGACGGGAACGCCGCGGCGATGTAGTAGGTGCGCTGTTCCGGGCTGATCAGCTTCAGGATCAGCATGTGCTCGGCCAGCCAGCCCTCGTCCCGGCCCATCACCGAGGCGATCCGCAGCGAGTGGCACTTCTTGCCGAGCAGGGCGTTGCCGCCGTACCCCGAGCCGTAGGACCAGATCAGCTGCTCCTCCGGGAAGTGCACGATGTACTTGGTGTCGTTGCACGGCCACGGCACGTCGGCCTCGCCGGGCTCCAGCGGTGCGCCGACCGAGTGCAGGCCGGCCACGTAGCGCTGGTCGACGCCGTCGATGACGAACTTGGCCAGCGCCTTGCTGCCCATCCGGGTCATGATGTGCATCGAGGCCACCACGTACGGCGAGTCGGTCAGCTCGACCCCCAGCATCGGCTGGTCGGCGCCCAGCGGGCCCATGCAGTACGGGATGACGTACATGGTGCGGCCGCGCATCGAGCCGCGGAACCGCTCGGTCAGCACCGCCTTCATGTCGTCCGGATCCATCCAGTTGTTGGTCGGACCGCAGTCCCGGGAGTCCCGGGAGCAGATGAAGGTACGGCCCTCCACCCGGGCGACGTCGGTCGGGTCGGAGGAGCAGTAGAAGGAGTTCGGCTTCTTGTCCTCGTTCAGCCGGACGAAGGTGCCGGAGGCGACCAGCAGGTCGGTCGTCCGCCGCCATTCCTCGGGGCTTCCGTCGCACCAGACGACCTTGTCCGGCTGGGTCAGTTCCGCGGTCTCCCGTACCCAGCGCAGCAGTTCGGCGTGGCCGGTGGGTGCGGTGTCGAGTCCCTCGGTGGTGATGGTCATGACATGTACTCCTTGTCAGTCAGCGTCGACTGGCGACAACCCCAAAGCAGACGCGGCGACGGCGTCACGGTCCATGGGTGGATAGGAAAAAGGTATCCACCGGCAGCGTTTTCACGCCCGGCCGGGCCATGCGTCACCCATCACAAGGATTGATCTTTCAGGCATACCTGCGCGCCAGGCCGGGCTGCGAGCAGAAATGCGCAATCTGACCGGGATGGAGTGGCCTAGCTCACAGAAGCACCTACGAGGCTTGGCTCACAGTGGACATGTTGAAGTCCGCCACCCGCAGCACCGGCATGGCGGTACGAGGGAAGTCCTCCGCCCATTCCCGGCTCAGTGCCGGCACCGTCCGGCCGACCTCGACGACCCGGCTCAGCAGATCCAGCGGCGATTCGTTGAACCGGAAGTTGTTGACCATGCCGCGCACCTGGCCGTCCTCGATCAGATACACCCCGTCCCGGGTCAGGCCGGTCAGCAACAAGCTCTGCGGATCCACCGACCGGATGTACCAGAGACAGCACACCAGCAGGCCGCGGTCGACCCGGCGGATCATCTCGGCCAGGCTGCCGCCGGACGAACCGGGCCGATGATCGGCGGGGTTCTCGTCCATGCCGCCGCCGTCACCGCCGCCGGAGTCACCGCCGCCGGACAGGATCAGGTTCTGCACGGCCGGCCGGAACTGCGCGCCGGTACGGGCGGCCCAGTTCCGGGTGCGCCACAGATCGGCCAGGGTGCCCGCGGCGATCCAGTCGGTGGCCGAGGCCGGCAGGCCGTTGTCGAAGACCGATTCGTCCCCGCTGGCGAACACCACCTGGAACGGCGCGCACGCCAACCCCGGGTAGTCCGGATCCGAACCCAGGGTGAGCGGCAACTCGCACAGCCGTTCGCCGATCCGGCTGCCGCCGCCCTTGGCCGCGAACGCGCTGCGGCCCTCCTCGGCGTCCC
>DASUAC010000436.1:0-3649 GCA_035763985.1 Jatrophihabitans sp.
CGGCCGGGCCGGCCGGCCGACCCGGGCAGTCGCCGGCTCGCCTTCGGCCAGGATGCCCTGCGCGATCAGGCTGTCCACCAGCGAGGACACCGTCGCCTTGGTGAGCCCGGTGCGCTGGGCGAGCTCGGCCCGCGAGCCGGGCGCCTCGCCGACCGTCCGGGCGATCAGGCTCAGGTTGTGCCGCCGGACCGACTGCTGGCCGGCCGGCTCGCCGAGGTTCACCCGGCATCCCGCGGCAGATACCGGACGGCCGCCTCGGCGTACCGCTCGCGCAGGCCGGGCACCGGATCGGCCTGGTACAGCGGGGTTCCGCCGACCGCCCAGCCCGGCGGCTGCGGGCCGCCGGCCAGCACCCAGGCCGCCTGCCGGGCCGCGCCGTCGGCCACGTACTCGCCCGGGGCCGGCACCGTGACCGGCATCCCGAGGATGCTCGGCGCTATCCGGCGCACCGCCTCCGACCGGGCGGCCCCGCCGACCAGCCGAATCCCGGCCGGCGACACCCCCTGCCCAACCAGCGCGTCCATCCCGGCGGCGATCCCGCAGAGCATGCCCTCCACCGCGGCCCGGGCCAGGTTCGCCGCGGTGGCGTTGGCCAGCGTCAGGCCGTGCACCGCGCCGGTGGCGTCGGGCAGGTTGGGCGTGCGCTCGCCCTCCAGGTACGGCACCACCAGCACCCCCTCGGCACCCGGCGGCGCGGACAGCGCCAGGTCGGTCAGCTCGGCCAGCCCGACCCGGAGCAGCCGGGCGGCGGCGTCCAGCACCCGGGCTGCGTTGAGCGTGCAGGCCAGCGGCAGGAATGCCCCGGTGGCATCGGCGAAGCCGGCGACCAGCCCGGACGGGTCGGCAGCCGGCACCGCGCTGCGGGCGCACACCACCCCGGAGGTGCCGAGCGACACCAGCAGGTCGTCGCCGATCGGCACGCCCAGCGCCGCAGCGGCGTTGTCACCGGCGCCCGGCCCGATCAGCAATTGCCCGATCGAGTAGGCCGGCTCGGCCGGACCGAGCACCCTCGGCAGCGCGGTCGGCCGGCCCAGCCCGCGTACGAACAGGTCGGTCCGGTACCGGTTGGTCCGGCCGTCGAAGTAGCCGGTACCCGAGGCATCCGACCGGTCGGTGGCCAGCTCGGCCAGCGGTAGCGATCCCGGATCGTCGGCAAGCGCGCCGGCCGGGTGGGCGGCAAGTTCTCCGGCCGGTTGGGCGGCAAGCGCGCCGGCCAGCCGCCAGCTCAGCCAGTCGTGCGGCAGGCAGACCGCCGCCGTGCGCGCCGCGTTGGCCGGCTCGTGCTCGGCCAGCCAGCGCAGCTTGGCCACGGTGAACGAGGCCACCGGCACCGACCCGACCGCCTCGGCCCACCCGGTCGGGCCCAACTCGGCCACCAGTTCGGCGGCGGCCTGCGCGGACCGGATGTCGTTCCAGAGCAAGGCGGGACGGACCACCCGGCCGCCGTCGTCCAGGCAGATCATGCCGTGTTGCTGGCCGGCCACGCTGACGGCCGCGACGTCGGCCAGCCCGCCCGCCTCGGCCACCGCCAGCCGCAACGCCTGCCACCAGGCCTGCGGATCCACCTCGGTGCCGTCCGGGTGCGGTGCCCGGCCGTGCCGGACCAGCGCGCCGGTCTCGGCGTCCCGGATCACCACCTTGCAGGCCTGGGTGGACGAGTCGATGCCCGCGACCAGTTTCGGCATCAGCTGTTCGCCGGTCGATGCTCGGCTCAGCGGGCGCCGGTCAGGTGTTCCAGCGCGAGCTGGTTCAGCCGGACGAAACCGTAGCCCGGCGCGGCGACCTGATCGGCGTCGAAGTCCTCGAAGGCGCTGCGATCCGCCAGCAGCTCCCGGTAGGTCTCGCCGTGGGCCAGGGTCGGCTGGGCCAGCTCCGCCACCCGGGCCTCGGCGAGCGCCTGCTGCACCTCCGGATCCGACCGGAAGGCCCGAGCCCGTTCGCGCAGCACCAGGTAGCTGGCCATGTTCGCCCGGGCGGATTCCCACACCCCGGCGTAGTCCTCGGTCCGCGACGGCTTGTAGTCGAAGTGCCGCGGACCGGTGTAGGCCGGTCCACCGGCGGGGCCACCGAACTCCAGCAGATCCACCAGCGCGAAGGCGTTCATCAGGTCACCGTGCCCGAACACCAGATCCTGGTCGAACTTGATGCCACGCTGGCCGTTCAGGTCGATGTGGAACAGCTTGCCGTGCCACAGCGCCTGGGCGATGCCGTGCACGAAGTTCAGCCCGGCCATCTGCTCGTGACCGACCTCCGGGTTCACCCCCACCAGCTCCGGACGGTCCAGCGAGGAGATGAACGCCAGCGCGTGCCCGACGGTCGGCAGCAGGATGTCGCCACGCGGCTCGTTCGGCTTGGGCTCGATGGCGAACCGGATGTCCCAGCCGCGGTCGGTGACGTAGCCGGTCAGCACGTTCATCGCCTCCCGGTAGCGGTCCAGCGCGGCCCGGACGTCCTTGGCGGTGTCGTACTCCGAGCCCTCCCGGCCGCCCCACAGCACGAAGGTCTGCGCGCCCAGCTCGGCGGCCAGCTCCAGGTTGCGCAGCACCTTGCGCAGCGCGTACCGCCGGATCTGCCGGTTGTTGCTGGTGAACCCGCCGTCCTTGAACACCGGGTGGGTGAACAGGTTGGTGGTGATCATCGGCACCACCAGGCCGGTCTCGGCCAGCGCCTTCTTGAACCGGTCCAGCCGGGCGTCCCGATCGGACGGGCTGGCTCCGAACGGCACCAGGTCGTCGTCGTGGAAGGTGATCCCCCAGGCGCCGAGCCCGGCCAGCCGGCGCACCGCCTCCACCGCGTCCAGCGGCGCCCGGGCCGCATCCCCGAACGGATCCCGGCCGAGCCAGCCGACCGTCCAGAGGCCGAAGGAGAACCGATCGTCGGGAGTGGGCGTGGGAGCCATCCGGCACCTTCTTCGCAATTTGTTCAGCGGCTAAACTTATTGCCTTCACCCTAGCGCGGACGGGCCGGACGAAGCCAGTGGGACAGCCGTTCCGCCCTGGCACATGAATGCCCGGCGGACTCGCGGCGTCCGGCGGAGTGGTTGGATTGAGCCATGGCCAATTCGCCCCGCGCCGGACAGCCGGCCGGACCCGGCGACCTGATCGACGTGTCCGCAGTCGTCGCGGCCTACTTCGACGTCGGGCCCGACCCCGCGGATCCGGCCCAGCAGGTCAGCTTCGGCACCTCCGGACACCGCGGCTCGTCGCTGACCGGGACGTTCAACGAGGCGCACATCCTGGCCACCAGCCAGGCGATCTGCGAATACCGGACGGCGCACGGCATCGACGGCCCGCTGTACCTGGGGGCCGACAGCCATGCGCTGTCCGAGCCCGCGACCCGGTCCGCGCTGGAGGTGTTCGCCGCCAACGAACTGACCGTGCTGGTCGACTCGCGCGGCGGCTACACCCCGACCCCGGCGGTGTCCCGGGCGATCCTGGCCTACAACGCCGATCAACAGCGGACCGGCCGGGCCGGGCACTTCGCCGACGGGGTGGTGGTCACGCCGTCGCACAACCCGCCGGCCGACGGCGGCTTCAAGTACAACCCGCCGCACGGCGGCCCGGCCGACACCGACGTCACCGGCTGGATCCAGGATCGCGCGAACGAGCTCCTCGAGCACGGCCTCGACGACATCGAGCGCACCGAGTTC
>DASUAC010000437.1:0-4233 GCA_035763985.1 Jatrophihabitans sp.
CCGACGGTGGCCACCGCGCACTCGTTCTGGTCCTGGGCCACCCCGATCTTCCGGGGCTTCGACATCGCGCTGGACTGGCGGCACTGGCCGATCACCTGGACCGCGGTGAGCCGGGTGGCGGCGAGCACGCTGGCCGAGGTGGTCCGGCCGGCCGAGCCGATCCCGGTCATCCCGAACGGCATCGATCCGGCGCTCTGGCGGCCGGCCCGGCTGCCCCGCCGGCCCGGCCGGGTGGTGCTGGTCAGCGTGCTGCGGCTGGCCGCCCGCAAGCGGCCGATGCACCTGCTGCAGATGCTGCGCGCGGTCCGCGAGCAGGTCCCGCCGGAGCTGGCCGTCGAGGTGAAGATCATCGGCGACGGACCGAAGCGGGCCGGCATGCAGAGCTACCTGCGCCGGCACCGGATGACCGACTGGGTGGAGCTGACCGGACAACTCGATCAGCCGGCCATCCGGCGGGTGTTCGATGACGCCGACGTCTACCTCTCACCGGCCACCCTGGAGTCCTTCGGCATCGCGGCGCTGGAGGCGCGCTGCGCCGGGCTGCCGGTGGTCGCGTTCGCCGGCACCGGGGTGGCCGACTTCATCCAGCACGAGCAGAACGGGCTGCTGGTCGGCAGCGACGCCGAGATGGTGGCGGCGATCAGCCGGCTGATCCGCGAACCGGCGGTCCGCGACCGGCTGACCGCGCACAACCTGAGCACCGAGTCCGGCTTCGGCTGGCCCAGCGTGCTGCGGGCCTGCGAAGAGGTGTACCGGCAGGCCTTCGCGCGCATCGGCCGGCCGCCGGTCGAGGCCGCGCCGCTGCTCGCCCGCGGATGAGCTTCTCGCTCGTCTGCCTGCACGCGCACCCGGACGACGAGGCGCTGCTGACCGCCGGCACGCTGGCCCGAGCGGCCGCCGAGGGCCATCGGGTGACCCTGGTGGTCGCCACCGACGGCTCGGCCGGCCTGGCCGACAGCGCGCCGGGGGCCGAACTCGCCGACCGGCGCGCCGCCGAACTCGAGCGGTCGGCCCGCGCGCTCGGCGTGCACCGGGTGGTCCGGCTGGGTTATCCGGACTCCGGCCTGCGCAACGAGCTGCACGGCTTCGCCGACGTGCCGGCGGCCGAGGCCGCCGACCGGCTGGCCGGCGTGCTGGCCGAGGAGCGGGCCGACCTGCTGATCGGCTATGACGCCAACGGCGGATACGGCCACCCCGATCACCTGCAGGTGCACCGGGTGGCCCGGCACGCGCACCGGCTGGCCGCCGGCCGGCTGGCGTTGCTGGAGGCGACGGTGGACCGGACCGCACTGCTGCGGGCGCTCCGGCTGCTGCAGCTGGCCCGGCTGGCGCCGCCGGACTTCCACCCGGACCGGATGCGCGCGGCCTACACCGCCCGGTCCGAGATCAGCCACCGGATCGACGTACGCGGCTATCTCGATGCCAAGCGGGCCGCGATGGCGGCGCACGCCAGCCAGGCCGGCGGCGGCGCGGACACCCGCACGCTGGCGTACTGCCTGAAGCTGCCCCGGCCGCTGTACCGGCTGGCGTTCGGCACCGAGTGGTTCCTCGACCCGGATCGGCCGGCCGGCCGGCCGGTCAGCGGGGACCTGTTCGCCGCACTGCAGTAGCCGCCGGGCCGGCATTTTGCGCACCGGCCGACCCGGGGCCTCAGCCGAGCGCGGCCGGGCTAGCTGCCCCGGGCTAGCCGGCCCGGCAGATCAGGTACAGCCAATCGGCCCAGTTGCCGGACGCCTGGCTGACCTCCACCGGCTGCCAACCGGTGCGCCGGACCAGGGCCACCAGCGGATCCCGGCGCCAATAGACGAAGTAACGCGGGGCGCCGAGCTTCTCGGTGGTCCAAGCCTCGCCGTCGCCCTCCTTCACCGAGAAGCCGAGCACGCCGCCCGGACGCACCGCGGCACGGCACCTGCGCAGCACCGCGGCCAGCTGGTCACGGCCTAGATGCAGCAGCACCGCCGAGGCCCAGATGCCGTCGTAGCCGTCCCCCAGCTCATCGGTCAGCACGTCCAGCAGGTCCGCCGGATGGCCGTCCCGGCGCAGCCGTTCGACGAAGGCCGGGGCGGCATCGGTGCGCCGGACCCGCAGGCCGAGGGACTCCAGCTCCGCGGCGTCCCGGCCCGGTCCGCTGCCGATCTCCAGCACCCGGCCGGCCGGCGGCAGCAACCCGGCGAACCGCGCCAGGTGCTCCGCGGTCGCCGGTGCCGGCACCGGCGCCAGCCCGGCCACATAGCGCTCGACGTTGGCCTGATAGCTGGCCAGCGTGGTCCGGTGCGGGTCCCACCGCGGATCCGGCGGGGTGCTCATCGGCGGCGTGCCCGGGTAGCAGCGCTGATCAGCCGTCTCCGTCGGAGCGACGATCGTGTCGGAGCGGGCCCGTACACCGACCGTATGTTCGGCGAAAAGGAAATCCGGCCCGGATTTGGCGGAATCGCTTGACAGCGAGCGCTGAACACGTAGAGTAAGCAGCGAAGTCGCCCCGCCCCTGATGTCTCCCCCGTGGCAGCAGGGCCGGGGCGATTCGCATCCGGTCGCCGGTTCATAGCATCGGATCCGGCTCGAAGCCGAGAATCACCCGTCCGGCAATGGCAAATCCCTGCGTACTCAACGCAAAGTGCTGGGTTGCGGCAAGCACGTCGCGGACCGCGCGCTGTAACGGGTGCTGCCGGTAGAGGGCGACCGTACCGACGGTCTGATAACACAGAGTTACGGCCTCGAGCGAAAGCTCCGTGGCGTAGACGGCGGCGCCACGGGCCGCCGCCCGGTCTGCCGGGGACGGCACCTGTCCGGTCCGGGCAACCTCGTACAGCCGCTGCAGGCTGTCCCGAAGGTGACTCGCGCCCGCCCCGAGCAGCGCCTGCACCCGGCCCGCGGTGGCCTGCACCGTTTCCCGGTCCGCCAGTCGACAGGCCGAGCCGTAGCGCACCCGGTCGGCGGCCGTCAGCAACTCCGCCAGCGCGCGCCGGGCGATGCCCAGCGGAACCCCGGCCAGTACCGGATACAGCAGCGAACGCAACGGGATCCGCCACATCGCGCCGGCCGGCCACGGCTGCAGCCGAGCCAGGTCGATGCAGTGCTCGGCCGGCACCGGCAGCCCGCTCGCCTCGTAGTCCACGCTGCCGGTGCCCTCCAGCCCGATCACCTGCCAGGTCTGCAGGAACTTCACCGACTCGGCCGGCATCAGCACCGCCAGCAGCCGCGGTGGGTCGTCCGGGGCCGCGTCGTCCACCAGCCGGGCGGCGCCGATCACCCAGTCGCAGTGCTGGATCCCGCTGCCGAAGCTCCACCGGCCGTCGACCAGGTAGCTGCCGTCCGGCTGCCGCACCGCTTGGCCGCCGGGCATCAGCGCCCCGCCGCACAGCACGTCCGGACGGTGGAAGATCCGCCGGGCCACCGGCTCGCTGAGCAGGCCGCCGGCGATGTTGCTGGCCAGCCCGGTCGCCGCGCACCACCCGGTCGAGGCGTCCGCCGCGGCGAGCACCTGCACCACCTCGAGCACCTCGGCCGGCGTCGCCTCGTAGCCACCCAGCTCCACCGGCAGCCACAGCCGGAACACCCCGGCCGCGTGCAGCGCGTCGACCACGTCCGGCGGCAACTCACCGGCCCGCTCGATCTCCGCGCCGCGGCAACGGAGCTGTTCGGCGAGCCGGGCGGCCGCGCTCCGCACCGCCGCCGCGCCGTGCACATCAGACGCTGCCGCGCCGGGCCCGCTAGGCGCTGCCGCGCCGGGTGCTGCCGCGCCGGGCACTCCGGTTGCTGCCACGTCGTCCCTCTCCTCTCGGCGATGCCCGCGGCACCGGCTGACGGCGCACCCCCGCCGCCGGTCGGGCTAGATCGCGTCCCGGCGTTGCAGCCATTGGAAGGCTAGCCAGCCGATCGGCACCGGCAGCCAGAAGGTGGCCAGCCGGAACAGCAGCACCGCGCTCACCGCGGCCGCGCTGGCCATGCCGGCCGCCGCCAGCCCGGTGGACAGCGCGACCTCCACCGCGCCGAGGCCGCCCGGGGGCGGCGCCGCCGCCCCCACCGCGGCGCCGGCCAGGTACACCACCGCCACCTGGGACAGCCGCACGTCGCCGCCGAAGGCCTGCACCGAGAACCACAGGGCGGCGATGTAGCAGCCGTTGAGCAGCAGCGCGCCGCCCACCCCCTCGGTCAGCTTCACCGGGCTGGCCAGCAGGTTCAGCAACCGCGGGGTGGCCTCGCGCAGCGGTGGCAGCATCCGGCGCAACAGCC
>DASUAC010000438.1:0-4096 GCA_035763985.1 Jatrophihabitans sp.
ACGACCCGGCCGGTGGCTTCGCGGCCAAGCAGGCGCAGTTGGTGGCGCTGGCCGATGACCTGCGGACCGGCAACCTCAGCGCGCTCGCCGGTGATGCCGCCACCGCGGCCGATGCCCTGCTGCGGCAACTGCTGCCGGCCGGCTGGGTGCCGACCGCGCCGCCGGCCGGCACCATCGCGGTGCAGTTGCCGGTGCTCGGCGGCACGGTGACGATCGGCGCCGACCTCAGCCATCCGGGCCAGCTGCCCGGGTTGCTGCTGCAGGCCAGCGGGCTGACCGCCGGAGTGCTGGGCGGCGATGTCAAGGTCGGGTTGTCCGGCGGCGCGCTGACCGCGGCGGTCACGGTCCGGGCGACGCTGGACACCGGTCGTGGCGTGCTGCTCACCCCCCGGCTGGACCTGGGCCTGACCGGTGGCACGTTCGCGGCCAGCCTGCGCCCGCTTGGTGACGACACGGTGATCCTGGCGCTGGCTCCCCAGCCCAAGCTGGTGGCGCCCGGCACGGTCGGTGCGCTGGCCGGCCAGTTGATCCAGCAGTGGGTGCTGCCGCTCGGCTCGTCCCTGCTGTTCGAGACGCTGGATCCGTGGCTGGGCCACGAGATCTGGCCGGCGGCCGGCAAGACCGTCCGGCAGCTGCTGATCGACTCCCAGTTCGCCCAGCAGGCTGCCGGCGGCGCGCTCGCGGTCCGGTTGCCGTTGCCGAACGTCCAGCAATTGCTTGCCCATCTGGCACCGGCGTTGCGCGGCATCGCGATCCCGCTGCCCGGTGGCCTGCACGCCTCGGTGGTCAGCCAGAACAACCTGTACGGCGTGCAGGTGACCGGTTCGCTCAACCTCGGCGGCGATTCGGCCCAGGTCGTACTGGCCTTCGGGGTGCCGGCCGCGGTCGGCGCGCCGTGGGGCGATGCCGGCACCGGCCCGGCGCTGCTGCTGCTCGACCTGACCGATCCGGCCAATCCGAAGCCGGCCGCGACGCTACGGCTGGGCGGGCTCGGCGTGCAGCTGACCGGCGCCCAGGGCAAGCCGCTGCTGGACGGTTCGGGCTTCCGGATCGGCAGCGCGGCCGGCTACGTCTCGGCCGACCTCGCGCTGCTCGGACCGGGTGCACCGAAACGGCCGGCGGCGATCGACGGCGCGATCCAGCTGACCGGCCTGGGGCTGCCGCTGGCGCCGCCGGCCGGCGGCGACGGTGGCAACGCGATCGCGGCCTCACTGGTGCAGGGCGGCGGCAGTGGCGACCCGGCACCGGCCAACCCGCTGATCAACCTGATCGGCTACGGCGGCGCGCACGGCTGGTTGATCTCGTTCAACGGGCAGCCGTCCGTCCGGCTGGATGTGAACAAGACCTTCGGACCGCTGCACCTGCAGGACGTGCTGCTGAAGTACCTGGCGCAGCCGGCGCCCGGCAGCATCACGATCGGCCTGGACGGCGGCGCCTCGATCGCCGGGCTGGACGTGCAGGTGCACGACCTGGCGTTGACCGTGCCACTGCGGCATCCGGCCGAGCCTGGCCAGTGGAAGCTGGACCTGGGTGGGCTGGCCGCCTCGTTCGCGTCCGGACCGGTCAGCATCGCCGGCGGCCTGCTCAAACAGACCGTGAACGGGGCGATCGAGTACGACGGCATGCTGACCGCCTCGATCGCCGGCCGTGGCCTGACCGCGATGGGCGCGTACTCGCGACCGGGCAGCGGCACCGACCGCTACGCCTCGCTGTTCGTGTTCGCGGTGGTGAACACCCCGATCGGCGGGCCGCCGTACCTGTTCGTGCTGGGCCTGGCCGGCGGCCTGGGCTACAACCGGCGGCTGCTGGTGCCCACCGACCCGGCCGGCGTGCCGGCCTTCCCGCTGGTGCAGGCGATGGAGGCCGGGGTCGGCAGCAGCCCGATGGACGCGCTGATGCGGATGAGCCAGGACATCCCGGCCAGCCGCGGCTCGTACTGGATCGCAGCCGGCGTGAAGTTCACCACCTTCGAACTGCTGCACACCACCGCGCTGGTCTACGCCTCGCTCGACCGCGGCCTGGAGATCGGCCTGCTCGGCCTGATGCGGATGGCACTGCCGGCCAACGGGGCCGCACTGGTGTCGCTGGAACTGGGGCTGGCGGCGCGGTACAGCACGGTCGACCAGGTGCTCTCGATCCGGGCGGCGCTGACCCGCAACTCCTGGCTGATCAGCCAGGACTGCCGGGTGACCGGCGGCTTCGCGTTCGTCACCTGGTTCGCCAAGCCCGAGGCCCTGCTCACCGTCGGCGGGTACGGCCCGCTGTACCACCCGCGGCCGTACTACCCCGCGGTGCCGCAGGTCGGTTTCAACTGGGCGGTCGGCGGCGGCATCGTGATCAAGGGCGGCGCCTACTTCACCCTGGCGCCGGACGCGCTGGCCTTCGGCGGCCGGCTGGAGGCGTCCTACAACATCGACCCGATCCGGATCTGGTTCACCGCATACCTGGACGTGCTGCTGACCTGGGATCCGTTCCACTACCACGCCGACGCCGGGGTCAGCGTCGGGGCGTCCTTCCACATCAAGATCTGCTTCTTCGCCTGCGTCACGATCAGCGTCAGCGTCTCGCTCAGCGCGACGGTGGAGATCGACGGACCGCCGCTGCACGCGATCGTCACGGTGGACCTGGACATCGCCTCGGTGACCGTCGAGTTCGGCCAGCGGGCGGCTCAGCCGTACCTGCCGTGGACCGCCATCCGGACCAAGTACCTCAGCGGCGGCGACCCGGCGGCAGCCGCCACCAAGACCACCGTGCTGAGCGGCCTGCGCGCACCGGACGCCCCGATCGGCGCCGACGGCAAGCCGCTGGTGGTGACGCCGAACGGCCGCGATCCCGGGCTCACCGACACCACCGGGCACCCGGGGGTGCCCTGGCCGGTCGGCCCGGCGTTCGCGATCCGGGTGGAGAGCCGGATGCCGTCGCGCAGCTACCGGGTGCCCGGCCACGGCACCGGCAACATGGTCGTGCCGGGCGCGGCCGGCCACGTCGACCTGGTGCCGGCCGAGTCGCACCTGCCGCCGGTGGTGGGCACCATCGTGGTGGCCGTCGACCGGCTGCAGAACAATGCCTGGACCGCGGTCGACCCGGTGCTGCTCGGCCAGCTGCAGCTGGTGCCCGGGCTGACCGGCTTCCCGGCCGCCACCTGGGTCGGCGGCAGCCACAACGGCCAGGGTGCGGCGATGGTCAGCGCGCTCGGCAACCTGGCGCTGACCGCCCCGCTGCAGCCGCCGACCGAGGCGACCAACACCCTCGGCGACCGGCCGCTGGCGATCTCGTCCTGGGTGGACGAGGAGCCGGTCCGGTCACTACCGCTCACCGGGGCCACCGGCAGCGGGTTGCGTCCGCTCGACCGATCGGGCCTCGCCACTGTCGGGAGCGCTCGGGTCGAGAGCGCTCGGGTGGGGGCCGGCGAGCCGGTGCTGGTGGCGATCGTGCCACCGGCCGAGGTCCGGTCCCGGCCGAGCCTGGCCAGCACGGTCGCGGACGAGCTGGGGCTGGTTGCCCAGGCACCGCCGCGGTTGCGGTCCGGCCACCGGCTGATCCGGGCCGGCCAGCCCGCCGGCGCGATTGCCGACCGCTCGGCCCGGCCGCTGCGGCATCCGTCGCTGATTCCGGCGGCGGGCTCGGCCGAACACGCGCGACAGGCCACCGCGGCCGGCCAGCCGCTGCAGCCGGGCGCCGCGTTGGTCTGGCAGGCCGATCCGCACGCCGGCCGACTGCACGCCGCCCTGACCGGCGACGGCGCCGCCCGGTTGGTGGCGCTGTCGGCCACCGGCGCGCCGCTGCACGATGTCGAAGGCAGGTCCGCCGACCTCGGCGGCCAGCTGCCGGTGGGCACCGCGACCGTGGTGGTCAGCGCGCTCGGCACACCACCGGCCGGCTTGGCACCGGCACCGGCCGCCGTCTCCGGCCATGCCTCGCGGGGACGGGGCGCCGGCCGCGGCTGGCAGCTGGACAGCTCACTGCTGCAGGTCGGCCGGACCACCCTGCTCGGCCACGGCGCGACCGTGCTGACCGCCACCGCGTACCGGCCGCCGAAGGGCCTGCGCGCGCTCGGTTCGCCGGTGCTGCGGGTGCCCGCGGCGTCGGTGGGCGG
>DASUAC010000439.1:0-6328 GCA_035763985.1 Jatrophihabitans sp.
GCGTCAGTACAGTGCGGACGTGACCGACGCGCCGCGTGGCCTGATCCTGGTGGTCGAGGACGAGCCGCCGATCGCCGAGGTGATCCGGCTCAACCTGGCCAAGGCCGGCTTCGGCGTGCACCTGGAGCGGGACGGCGAGGCCGGCCTGGCCGCGATCCGCACCCACCGGCCGGCCGCGGTGGTGCTCGACATCGGCCTGCCCGGCACCGACGGCGTCGAGGTGTGCCGCCGGTTGCGGGCGGCGCAGGACTGGACCCCGGTGCTGTTCGTGACCGCCCGGGACGACGAGGTGGACCGGATCGTCGGCCTGGAACTGGGCGCCGACGACTACATCACCAAGCCGTTCTCGCCGCGGGAACTGGTCGCCCGGGTGTCCTCGGTGCTGCGCCGGGCGCAGGGAGTGCCGGACGGCGGCCCGGCACTGCGGGTCGGCCGGATCCGGCTGGAGCCGGCCCAGCGGCGGGTGTACGCCGACGACCGCGAGGTGCCGCTGACCGCCACCGAGTTCGACCTGCTGGCCTGCCTGATGCGCCGTCCTGGCCGGGTGTTCAGCCGCGAGCAGTTGCTGAGCGAGGTGTGGGGCTACTCCTCGATCGCCGGTGCCCGCACGGTGGACGTGCACGTGGCGCAGGTACGCGGCAAGCTCGGCGAGGCCAGCCCGATCCGTACCGTGCGCGGGGTCGGCTACGCGGCCGAGCCCACCGCGACCGGCCCGGCATGACCAGCCCGGCATGAGGAGCCTGGCGCAGCGGATCTCGCTGCTGGCGGCGGCGGTGGCGGTGATCACCGCGCTACTCGCCGGCGTGCTGGCGGTCAGCCTGGTGCAACGGGTGAACACCGACGCGGCCCGCAACACCCTGCGCCAGCTGGCCGGGGTCGCCCAGACCACCGCCAACTCCGGTGCCAACGCCAACGCCGCGCAGAACCGGGCCCGCGACCAGTTGCGGGTGCTCAAGATCCAGTCCGCCTCGATCTCCCCGGCCGGCCGGGTGGCCACCGCCAGCCCGCTGATGCGCGCCGTACTCACCAGCCAGGACGTGACGGCGGTGCTGGCCGGCAAGCCGGTCTCGGCGCAGCGGCGGGTGGCCGGCCAACTGGTGCTGGGGGAGGCCCGGCCGACCCACGCCGGTGGCCTCGCGCTGGCGCAGCGCCGGGCCGACGCCACCGCGGCCGGTGACCAGGCGGTGCGCCGGATCATCTGGGCGCTGCTGATCGCGGTCGGCATCGCGATCGTGCTGGGCCTGCTGGTGGCGGTCCGGATCTCCCGGCCGCTACGCCGCACCGCCCAGGCCGCGCACGCGCTGGCCGCCGGGCATCGCGACGTCGCGGTGCGACCGGAAGGGCCGGCCGAGGTGGTCGAGGTCGGTCAGGCGGTGAACACGCTGGCCGCCGCGCTGTCGCATTCGGAGGCCCGGCAGCGGGAGTTCCTGCTCTCGGTCTCGCACGACCTGCGTACCCCGCTCACCGCGATCACCGGCTATGCCGAGTCGCTGGCCGACGGGGTGGTGCCGCCGGACCAGGCCGCCGGGGTGGGCGCGGTCATGCTGACCGAGGCCCAGCGGCTGAACCGGCTGGTGGCCGATCTGCTCGACCTGGCCCGGCTGAACGCCCAGGAGTTCCGGATCGACCTGGGCCTGGTCGACCTGGGCGAGCTGGCCCAGGCGGCCGGCCAGGTCTGGCGGGACCGGTGCGCGGCCGCCGGCGTCCGGTTCGGGCTGGAACTGCCGGCCGGCCCGCTGCTGCTCACCACCGATGCCGCCCGGGTACGCCAGGTTGCCGACGGCCTGCTGGAGAACGCGCTGCGGGTCACCCCGGCCGGCGCCCCGATCGTCCTGGCGGTACGTGGCGAGCACTCGCCGGACGGCCGCGGCTTCGGCGTGCTGGAGGTCCGCGACGGCGGCCCCGGCCTTGCCGAGCAGGATCTCGCGGTGGCGTTCCAGCGTTCGGTGCTCTATGAGCGCTACCGCGGGGTGCGCCAGGTCGGCACCGGGCTCGGGCTGGCCATCGTGGACGGGCTGGTCCGCCGGCTCGGCGGCACGGTGGCGGCCGGGCATTCGCCGGAGGGCGGCGCCCGGTTCACCGTCTGGTTGCCGGCCTGAGCCGGCACGGGCCGGCCGCGCCCAGCCGAGAGCGGCGAGATTTGGCGGTCTGGCCGTCAAATCCCGCCGCCACCTCTCGCTACTTGGCGCCGTCCAGCACCTGGGTCGCGGTCAGGCTGGTGGTGCCGGTGCCCAGCACGATCACCCGGTCGCCGGTCTTGACCTCGCCGATGCTGCCGGCCTTGCCCTTGCCGTCCGACCGCAGGTGCACCTTGGTGTCACCGGTGACCGCGTAGGTCTGGCTGACGTCGTCGGCCGCCTTGACCGTGATCGAGCCGGTCGACACCGCGGTGACCTGGCCGCGGATCGCGTCGTGCGTGACGAAGCCGGACGAGCCGTTCCGGGTCACCCAGGTGGCATGCAGGGCACGGCGGGCCAGGTTGAGTCCGGGACGGCGCTTGGCCTGTCCGTTCGCGCCCGGCGCTGCCTTGCCGGCCGACGGGCTGCTCGCGGCCGGGCTGGTCGGGCTGCTCGACGAGCCGGACACCGCCAGCGCGGCGGTACCCGCTCCGAGCACCGTGGCGGCGGCCGCACCGGCGATGACCATCTTCTTCAGCATGTGTCCATACTCCCTCTACTCGATGTCGCAGGATCCACAGTGCCGAAGTCGGGTTCATATCCGGGCAAGGAATTGTCAGGGTTCTGTTCGAGCCGGTGCCGATCCGTGCTGGCTAGGCTGCAGGACGTGCTGGACGCGCCCGATGGCTGAACTGCGGTTGCACGCCGCGCACCCACGCGACCTGGATCCGGAGACGCTGTACCGGATCCTGCAGCTGCGGACGATGGTCTTCGTGGTCGAGCAGCGGTGTCCCTATCCGGAGCTGGACGGCCGGGATCTGGAGCCGGCGGCGGAGTGGCTGTGGGCCACCGAGGACGGCCAGTTGCTGGCCACCATGCGGTTGCTGCGCGAACCGGACGAAACGGTACGGATCGGCCGGGTGGCCACCGCGCAACCGGCCCGCTCACGGGGTGTGGCCGGCCGACTGGTGGCGTTCGCCCTGCAGCGGCTGGGTGATTCGGTCGAGGTGGTGTTGGACGCGCAGTCCCCGCTGGAGGCTTGGTACGAGCGGTTCGGCTTCGGCCGCTGCGGTGCGGAGTTCGTCGAGGACGGCATTCCGCACGTGCCCATGCGCCGGCCTGGCCAGGTTCCGCCGAACGTTACGGTGTCAGACTCTGGCTAGTTCGCTGTCGAGTGTGCAATCCTCATGGCCATCCTTGACCACCGTGTGATGTTTCTCGGCGGGGGAACCGATGAACCTCCTGGGTGATCTGCTCTACAACTCGCCACTCATCGACGAATTTGCCCTGCAGGCCAGCGAGATCACCCTGAAATGGCTGGCCGAGATCGCGGAGGAGCCGTGGGCAGAGCTGGCCAGGTCAGCGTCCGGGCTTCCGACTGCGCCGCGGCTCTCGTCGATCCTCAACGGGTTGTCCGGCCACCCGCTGGAGCGGTATGTCGAAGACGCCTACCTGCCGATCATCGGCGTCGACCGGTGGCAGAACGACTTCGCGCCGGATCCGGACGCGCCGTACGAGCAGGACGCCGAGACCTGGGTGGAGTTCCTGCCGGCCCCGAGCGGCGACTACGGGGTGTTGCTGCCGGAATCCTCGACGCCCGAGTTCGAACTGGCGCTCTTCCACTCCCCTCCGACGAACCGTGAGCTGCCACTGTGGACGGTGCGGCTCGGCCTGGGACGACGCCTGCGCGGCAAGCGGGTCAGCGTCGAGGAGGAAGAGGACGGTTGCGGGATGGCGACCAGCGGACATTGTGTGAGCGACGGCAGCTGCTCTCAGGACTGCCAGAAGCGGCGCTGTACCGGCCGATACGGGGAGGCCATGCGCTGCAGATGCCCCGAGGCGGACCGCACCGCCGCGGCGGCGTTCGCCGGCGCGGGCGCATACGAGATGACGGCGAGCAAGAGCGCATTGGCCGAGGCCTAGGCCGCCGGCGTCCGGCTTCGTCCGGCTGGGGGGATGGATATGCCGCATTTTGACCCGGTGCTCTTCTGGACGGCCGTCGGGGCGCTTGCCGCCGTCGCAGGCGCGGCCGCCGCGTTCTGGTTCGGGCTGATCGGCCGGCCGAAACGGTTCAACCCCGGCGTGGAAGCCATCATGGACAGCCCGCACCGGGCGATCAAGGTGTTCCTGCGGGCCAGCGGTAAGGGTCAGGTCATCGAGGTAACCGCGGTGCGCGGCCACAACGTCACGTACCCGACCCTGCAGGAGTTTCCGCAGCACCGGTTGCCGCACAATTTCGAGCCCGATGAGACGCTGGAGGTCTTCCTCCGGCCGAGCGGCTCGGAAACCGATCCGAAGGCTACTTTCGATATCGGCTCCGGCGAATCCGCATTGAAGGTGTTCGTCAGGCTCGGCCGCGGCGAGCCACTGGTGATCCCGGTCAGGGTGGACAAGAACGCGGAATGGCCGGCCGCCGGCGGTTTCGTGGCGGAACCGTCCGGCCCGGCGGCGGGAGAACCGTTGCCCGGGCCGGCCCGGCCGACGGTCGGCACGGCGCAGCCGACTGCCGGCACGGCGCAGCCGACGACCGGCCCGGCGCAGCCGCCGGTCGGCACGGCGCAGCCGCCGGCCGCGCCCGACCCGGCGTCCCACGACGAGACCGGGAGCCCGGCGGGTTCGCAGTAGCCGAGGCCGCAAAGCTGTCGGTGCGACCGCACTAGCCTGGGCGGATGCGCAACTTCACCATCACCGACCCGGTGCGCGACTACGCCGTCGAGCACGGCAGTTGGCGGCCGGACGAGGTGGTTCGCCGGCTACATCAGGAGACCGAGGCGCTCGGCGACCCGGCAGGCATGCAGATCGGTGATGACCAAGGGCAGCTGCTGACGATGCTGGCGCGGCTGGTCGGCGCCCGGCGCGCGGTGGAGGTGGGCACCTTCACCGGTTACTCGAGCCTGTGCATCGCCCGCGGGCTGGCCGACGGCGGACGGCTGCTCTGCTGCGATGTCAGCGAGGAATGGACGCGGATCGCCGTACGGGCCTGGGAGCGGGCCGGCCTGGCCGATCGGATCGAGCTGCGGATCGCGCCGGCCCTGCAGACGCTGCGCGCGCTGCCTGCCGAAGCGGAGCTGGATCTGGTCTTCATCGACGCCGACAAGCCCGGTTATCCGTCCTACTGGGAGGAACTGGTCCCGCGGGTGCGTCCGGGCGGGGTGCTGCTGGCGGACAACGTGCTGTGGAGCGGCGAGGTCGCCGACCCGGGCGCGCACGAGGCGGACGTAACCGCGCTGCGGCAGTTCAACGACCTGGTGGCCGCGGACCACCGGGTCGAGGTGGTCGTGCTGACCGCGTTCGACGGGCTGACCATCGCCCGCAAGCGCTGACCCAGCCGCGGGCCGCGTCAGTCCGCCGTGCTCAGCCGCTCCCGCAGGAACCCGCCCAGCTCGGCCACCGCCTCCCGGGACTCGGCCAGCACACCGGCCGTCACGTGCCCGACGTGCCAGAGCCGGGGCAGTTCGGTCAGCCGCACCTCGACGTCGGCAGCGCGCAGGTTGGCGGCGAACTCGCTCACCTGCTCGTACAGCACCTCACGCCTGCCGATGTGCACGATGGTCGGCGGCAGCCCGTCCAGCCGGCCGCGGCCCGGGGCGAAGCCGGCGTCGGTCAGGTCGCCGCCGCCCAGGTAATGGGTGGCGCAGAGCCGTCCCCACTTCTCCCGGACCACCAGATCCCGGCGCCGGCCGGTGACCGGCGCGCCGGGATCCACCCAGGGCGAGATCAGCACCAGCGCGGCCGGCCGGGCGGTACCGGCATCGGTCAGCCGCCGGGCGGTGGCCACCGCCAGCCCACCACCGGCCGAAGCCCCGCTGATCGCGAAGGCCGGGTACTGGCCGGCCAGCTCCTCGGCGGCGAGCACCGCATCCTCCAGCGCGGCCGGGTACGGATGCTCCGGCGCCAGCCGGTAGTCCGGCAGGTACACCACGCAGCCGCTTGCCTGCGCCAGCAGCGCGGCCAGCCCGCGGTGGCTGCGCGGCGAGCCCACGGTGTAGGCGCCGCCGTGCAGGTGCAGCACCGCATGCGGCCGCTCGGTGGCACCGACCGACACCCGTAACGCCGGCCGGCCGCCCAGCCGGACCTCGCGCAGCACGGTGCCGCTGGGGCTGGGCATCAGGCCGGCCACCGTGTCCAGCCAGCGCCGCTGCCAGCGGATCGGCAACGGCCCGCCGAGGCCCGGCCGCTGGCCGACCGCCACGCCCGCGGCCACCAGCCAG
>DASUAC010000440.1:0-3060 GCA_035763985.1 Jatrophihabitans sp.
CGCCCTTGGTGTTGGGCGCCTCGTCCTCGGCGAAGGCGTCGAGCAGGAAGGCCAGGGTGGCCCGGGTCAGGCCAGCAGCCGGCTCGATCACGTACGGGTAGTAGCGCTGCTCGCCCTCCGGCCGGCCGGCGTCGAAGAAGCGCAGATCGGCCCCGGAGCCCTCCGCATGACTGCGCAGGTCGAAGTCGGTGCGGTTCGCGATGCCCTCCAGCTCGTCGAACTCCTTGCCGCCGAAGTTGAACCGGTACTCGATGTCCACCGTCCGCTTGGCGTAGTGCGACAGCTTCTCCTTCGGGTGCTCGTAGAGCCGCAGGTTGTCCGGGCTCAGGCCGAGCCCGACGTAGAAGTCGTAGCGGGCGTTGATCCAGTACTCGTGCCACTGCTCGTCGGTGCCCGGCTCGACGAAGAACTCCATCTCCATCTGCTCGAACTCACGGGTACGGAAGATGAAGTTGCCCGGCGTGATCTCGTTGCGGAAGGACTTGCCGGTCTGCGCGATGCCGAACGGCGGCTTCTTGCGCGAGGTGGTCACCACGTTGGCGAAGTTCAGGAAGATGCCCTGCGCGGTCTCCGGCCGCAGGTAGGCCAACCCGGATTCGTCCTCCACCGGCCCGAGATGGGTCTTGAGCATCCCGGAGAACTGCTTCGGCTCGGTCCAGGTGTCGCGGTTGCCGCAGTTCGGGCAGCTGATCTCGGCCAGGCCCGCGGGCTCGCGTCCCTTGCGCCGCTCGAAGTCCTCCGCCAGGTGGTCGGCCCGGTAGCGGTGGTGGCAGTTGGTGCACTCGGTGAGCGGATCGGAGAAGGTGGCCAGGTGCCCGGAGGCCGCCCAGACCGCCGGCGGCAGGATGACCGAGGAGTCCAGGCCCACGATGTCGTCCCGGCCGGTGACCATGGCCCGCCACCACTGCCGGCGCAGGTTCTCCTTCAGCTCCACGCCGTACGGGCCGTAATCCCACGCCGAGCGGGTACCGCCGTAGATCTCGGCAGCCGGGAACACGAACCCCCGGCGCTTGGCCAGGCTGACAACGGCCTCATTGCGGTCGACGGGCACGGGAAACGCCTTCTCCATCTACGGACGAGCGAGTAACGACCCGTCCAGCGTATCGGCCCGCTCCGACTGGTTCTGCCCGCTGGCCGACCCGCTGGCCGCCTCGCCCGGCTCGCTGCCCGCCTCGCCCGCGGCGGCTCGCCGGCGGTTCTCCCAGCGGAAGAAGCCGTAGCTGACCAGGCCGGTCAGCAGCCAGCCGAGCAGGATGTCGAACACGTAATGCTCGGCCGAGTAGACCAGCGAGAACGCCATCACCAGCGCGTAGCCGGCCAGCAGCGGCCGCCACCGTTTGCGCAGCCGGGGCCAGAAGAACACCGTGATCAGCAGCGAGATGGCCGCATGCAGCGAGGGCACCGCGGCCACCTGGTTGGACCCGGCCTGGCCCTCGTCGATCAGCGCCTTGGCCTGCGGCACGCCGAGCTTGTCCCAGCCCCGGGTGGAGATCCGCTCCACCCACGGCGCAGCGCCGGAGTGGCTGAGCTTGACCTGGCCGAGCATCCCGCCGTCCTTCACCACACCGGCCTTCAGCTCGATGCACGGCGGGTCGGACGGGCCGCCGGCCACCTGGGTCGAGCTGCACTGCGACGCGGCCCACGGCGGGGCGGCCGGGAAGGCGATGAAGCAGACCAGGCCGAGGAAGGAGATCACCACGAAGCGCAGCACGAACTTGCGCCACTCCGCCCGGTTGCGCAACCAGAGGATGCCGGCCGCGACGTACGGGGCGAAGAAGAACGAGACGTAGACCAGGCTGACCACGGTCTCCCACCACGGTGGGTACGGCTCCTTCAGATGCGACTGCAGCCAGACCGTCGGCTCGTGGCCGATGAACAGCGCCCGGTCGGCGTCGATCTGCAGGTGCCACTCGGTCGGCCGGCCGAACAGGGTCGCCGCGCCCCGGCTCAGGTCGTAGACGAGCAGTACGGCCGCGAACGGCAGCCAGTCCCGGACCACCGTCAGCGTCCGGCGGCGGCCGATGGTGCCCGCGATCAGGCCGGTGCAGATCACCAGCAGCAGGCTGTTGCGGTCGTAGCTCAGGCCGTCCTCGGCGACCCAGAAGGCCACCGCGACGGCCCAGAGCGCGACCGCCACCCAGCGGATCACCCGGAGCGCGGAGGGCTCCAGCAGCGGCGACCGGTTCCAGCGGCCGGTCGGGCGGCGCCCCGGCGACCGGCCGCGGGATTGGTTACCCGAGTCTGCGGTATCCGGTTGGAGGTCGGCGGCAGCACCCGTGTCGGTCCGCGCCACTCCCACCTCCGTCGGCCGGCGGGCACGGCTGCCCGCGGTCTCGTTACCGCTCCGCTACCGAATCTACCCATCGAATTTATCCGCGATACTGCAGCCCGTTACCGCGGGGAGTCCGGTCAGCCGGGCGGCTGCCGGGGAGCCCAGTCCGCGTCCGGGGCCCGATCGCTGTCCGTCGTCCGCTCGGCGCCGGCCGCGTCGATGACCAGCAGCTCCTCGAACGCGCTCGGCTGATCCAGCGCCTGGGCCAGCACCGGGGTCGCCCGCAGCTTCACCTCGAACCCACCGAGCGCCCGCCGGTACGCGCCGACCGACTCCCACTCGGTGAGCAGCAGCCAGGCCTGCGCGTCGTCGGCCGCCCGGCCCAGGCTGCCGCGCCGGAAGCCGGGACGTCCGGCCAGCACCCGCAACGCCACCGCCGCCTGCTCGCCGAACTCGGCATCGGCCCCGGCCGCCGGCCGCAACTGGACGACGGCGATCACGTCGTCGCCTGCTCGGCGCGGTCTCCGGCGCGGTCTCCGGCGCGATCGGCTGCCGCGCGGTCGACGGCGTCCCCGGCCCGGTCGACGGCGTCCCCGGCCCGATCGGCTGCCGCGCGGTCGACGGCGCCGCCGAACCGGCGGTCGCGGACCGGTACTTCGTGATCGACGAGTACCAGGACGTATCACCGCTGCAGCAGCGGCTGCTGGACGGCTGGCTCGGCGGCCGGCAGGACCTGTGCGTGGTGGGCGATGCCAACCAGACCATCTATTCCTTCGCCGGTGCCCGGC
>DASUAC010000441.1:0-2577 GCA_035763985.1 Jatrophihabitans sp.
GCACTGCGGCTGGTGCTCGCCGCGCTGCTGTCGCCGTCGTACGGCATCTACTCCGGTTACGAGCTCTACGAGGGCGTGCCGGTCCGGCCGGGCAGCGAGGAGTACCTGAACTCGGAGAAGTACCAGCTGCGGCCGCGCGACCTGGCCGGCGCGATCGAGCGCGGCGAGTCGCTGGCCCCGCTGATGAAGCGGCTGAACGAGATCCGGCGGGCCCACCCGGCGCTGCACCAGCTGCGCAACCTGCGCTTCCACAACAGCGAGAACGACGCGTTGCTGGTGTTCTCCAAGCGGGACGCCGGCACCGGCGACACCATCCTGGTGACGGTCACCACCGACCCGCACAACGTCCGGGAAGGCTGGGTGCACCTGCGCCTGGACGAGCTCGGCGTGGACTGGCAGCGCGGCTTCACCGCCACCGATCTGCTCAGTGGCGCCAGCTACGAGTGGGGCGAGCACAACTACGTCCGGCTCGGCCCGCTTCAGGTCGCGCACGTGTTCGCGGTGCATCCGCACTAGTCCAGCGGTGCGGTTGCGCACTAACTAGCGACGCGCCTTCGTGGCGGCCGGGTTCGGTCCGCCGCTCAGAGTTCTTCGGTACGCCGCAGCAGGGCCCGGGCGGCGACGACGTTGCCGAGGACGGCAAGCACGCTGAGCACCAGCAGGCTCGGCCATGCGACGCCGAAGCCGAAGAACGCCGCATCACGCATGCCGTCGACCGCGTAGGTGACCGGATTGACCACCGACACCCATTGGAGCACGATGGGCAGCTGCCTCGTCGGTGACAGCGACGGCGCGCTGAACACCAGGACCGGCACCGAGAGGCTGGTCATCACCATGAACGTTCGATAGTTCCTGATCAGCAACGCCGCGGCGAGGAACATCCCGTTGAAGGCGATCGAAGCTAGCGCAAGCGTGGTGAGCAGCGCGATCCAACGGGGCAGGTCGAGCCGGTAGTCGAACACCAGGGTGCCGACGATCAGGGCCAGCAGCGTCTGGGCCAGCACCAGGAAGACACTCGCTCCGAGCTTGCCCAGCAGGAAGCGGGATCGCCGCAGTGGATAGGACCACAACTGTCTCGAGACCCCGCTCATCTCCTCCTGGAACAAGGCCATTCCGGTCGTTCCCGAGGCACTCACCACCGACATGGCCAGCACCATGGGCAGCAGGAAGATGGCGAACCGAATGTGATGCCCGCGGTATTCGATGCTGTTGACGACACTGCTCAGTGAGGTGTTCACCAGCAGCAGGTACACCAGCATCGGTGCCATCCCGAAGATCAGGTTCACCCGATTGTGCGCAAGCAGCGCCCATTCGCGGTAACAGACCGCGGACAGCTCGGCCGGCTTGGGCCGGGCGACCGGTGGGACGTTGGCAAAGGCGAGTTCGCTCACAGCGTTGCTCCAGCAGTGTCGGTCATTCGCAGGAATACGTCCTCCAGCGACTCATTGACCGTGGCGAACCCGGAGAGTTCGACGCCGGAGTGCTGGCAGTACCGGGACAGTTCGGGTAGCACGTTGCGGCCGAGCACACCCTCGATCCGGACCTGTCCGTCGTCCACGGTGGCCGTCAGCGCGGCCGACTCGGCCCATTCCTTGACCACCTTGCAGCCCAGCTCGTCGTCCACCGTCACCAGCAGGTAGGAACCGCCGAACTCGCGGATGATCTCGCGCGGATGGGCGAAGCGCAGCACCCTGCCGTTCTTGACCACCATGACCCGCTGGCAGTTCCGCTCCAGTTCGTCGATGTGGTGGCTGGTCCACAGCACGGTCACCCCGTACTCCTCGCGGAGCCAGCGCACGAAGCGCTGCACCTCGTGCCGGCCGGCCACATCGAGGCCGGCCGACGGCTCGTCCAGGATCAACAGTCGTGGAATGGTCATGAGCGCGCGTACCAACTGCAACCGCTGGCGTTGACCACCGGACAGCTGGAAGGCCAGCGCCCCCAAGGCCTCCTCATCGATGTCGAGGTAGTGCGCGATCTCCAGCACCCAGGGCTCGATGGTCCGCCAGGACAGGCCGCGGAACTTGGCAGCGATCCGCAGGTTGTCCCGGACCGAGATCATCTCGTCGAACGGTGCCACCTGATGCATCGCGCCGACGTTGGTCTTGGCCGTCACCGGGTCACGCACCGGGTCGGCTCCGAACACCAGCAGCGTGCCGGAGGTGGCCGGGGTGACGCCACAGATCATCTTGATCAGCGTTGTCTTGCCGGCACCGTTGGGCCCTAGCAGACCGACCGTCTCGCCCTCGTTGATCTCGAACGAGACGCCGTCCACCGCCGGCGTCTCCTTGTCGCGGTAGCGCTTGACGACGTCAATCGCGGTGACCACAGCACTCGGCACGGCATCTCCCACTCTCGAACCGTTCATTCGCCGCCGACCACGAGCCGAGCGACGGAGGATCAGAGCACCCGGACAGACCCTAGGGGCGTGGCCGACCGGAACTGCATCGTCGCCGGCCAAACTGCCGCCAGGCTGCCGCTTACCTGCCACCTAATGCCGAATCTCCTTACTAGCATTCGGCCATGCCCGTCGCCGAAGCCCTGGTGCGCGAGCTGTACACCCGTTACGCCTCGCTG
>DASUAC010000442.1:0-2333 GCA_035763985.1 Jatrophihabitans sp.
AGCGGGCGACTACAGTCGCCGCTGTGGCACATCGCGTACGTGAACTACCCGTCCCCCGCCCCCGCGACCGCGAGGTCGGCCTGAACTTCACCAGGGAATGGGTGGAATTCGTCGATCCGGCCAATCCCGAACACCACATCCGAGCCGACCTGACCTGGCTCTGCTCACGCTGGACCTGCATCTACGGCCGCGGCTGCCACGGCGTGCTCGAGGGCCGGCCGGACGACGGCTGCTGCAGCCACGGTGCGTTCTTCTCCGACGACGAGGACCTCAAGCGGGTCAAGCAGTACGTCAAGGAACTCACCCCGGACATCTGGCAGTACGCGAAGGTGGGCAAGAAGCAGGGCATCACCGAACGGGACTCGGTGGGCGAGGAGGAGAACCGGATCCGTACCCGCCGGGTGGACGGTGCCTGCGTGTTCCTGAACCGGCCCGGTTTCGCCGCCGGTGCCGGCTGCGCGCTGCACGCTCTGGCGCTGCGCACCGGCCGGCATCCGCTCGAGACCAAGCCGGAGGTCTGCTGGCAGCTGCCGGTACGCCGCGAGCAGGAATGGGTGAAGCTGCCGGACGACACCGAGGTCCTGATGTCCACCGTGGCGGAGTTCGACCGGCGCGGCTGGGGTGAGGGCGGCCATGACCTGAACTGGTACTGCACGTCGTCGCCGGAGGCGCACGTCGGCAACGAGCCGCTGTATCTCAGCTACGGCCCGGAACTGGCGGCGTTGATCGGCGAGCAGGCCTACGCCGAGCTGGCCCAGCTGTGCGAGCGGCGGTTGGCCCAGGGCCTGATCGCACCGCATCCGGCGACCGTGGTGGCCACCGCCGAGGCGATGCTGGCCGAGCAGGACTAGCCAACGCTCGGACGGTGGCGCGATCCGGCGACCGTTGCGCCTCAGCCCTCGAACTTGTAGCCGAGGCCGCGCACGGTGAGCAGGTAGCGCGGGTTGCCGGGGTCGGGTTCGACCTTGGCCCGCAGCCGCTTGATGTGCACGTCCAGCGTCTTGGTGTCGCCGACGTAGTCCGCGCCCCAGACCCGGTCGATCAGCTGGCCGCGGGTGAGCACCCGGCCGGCGTTGCGCAGCAGCAGTTCCAGCAGGTCGAACTCCTTCAACGGCAGCGAAACCGGCTCGCCGTTCACCGCGACGGTGTGCCGCTCCACGTCCATCCGCACCGGGCCGGCGGTCAGCACCGCGCTGGTCAGGTCCTCGGGCTCGGCGCCCCGGCGCATCACCGCGCGGATCCGGGCCAGCAGCTCGCGGTGCGAGAACGGCTTGGTCACGTAGTCGTCGGCGCCCAGCTCCAGCCCGACCACCTTGTCCACCTCGGAGTCCCGGGCGGTCAGGATGATGATCGGCACCTGGGACTTCTGCCGCAGCGTGCGGCACACCTCGGTGCCGGGCAGCCCGGGCAGCATCAGATCCAGCAGCACGATGTCGGCTCCGGTGCGGTCGAACGAGCCGAGCGCGTCCGGGCCGGTGGCGGCCACCGACACCTCGAAGCCCTCCCGGCGGAGCATGTACGACAACGGGTCCGAGATGGAATCCTCGTCCTCCACCACAAGCACCCGGGTCACTGAGATCTCCCTTTCTTTCCAGGGCAAACTCTTGTCAGCGGCGTTCACATCAGACATGGCTCTCGGCGATCGGTTCGTCCACCGGCGCCGGCTGGTCCGGCCGGGCCGCCAGCGGCAGCCGGATGGTGAACGTGGAACCGGCGCCGCCCCCGCTCCAGACCGACACCGTGCCGCCGTGGTTGGTGGCGATGTGCTTGACGATGGCCAGTCCCAGGCCGGTGCCGCCGGTGGCCCGGGAGCGGGCCGGATCCACCCGGTAGAACCGCTCGAACACCCGGTCCAGGTCGGCCTCGGCGATGCCGATGCCCTGGTCGGTCACCGAGATGGCCACCCAGCCGGTGCCGTCGGGGTCGGTCTCGGCCCGGCTGGTCACACTCACCCGGGTGTGCGGCGGGCTGTAGGCGATGGCATTGTCGATCAGGTTGCCGAGCGCGGTGGTCAACTGGGTCTCGTTGCCACGTACCGCCAGATCGTCCTCCGGCCGGCAGAGCACGCCGATGTTGGCCTGCTCGGCCAGCAGCCGGCTGCGGTCCACCGCCTCGGACAGCACCCGGCTGACGTCGACCACGGCATCGCCGGGCAGCGGCTCGGCGCCCTGCAACCGGGACAGCTCGATCAACTCCTGCACCAGCCGGCCCAGCCGGGTGCCCTCGCGCTGCATCCGTTCGGCGAAGTGCTGCACCGCGGCCGGATCGCCGGCCGCCTCCTGCACCGCCTCGGCCAGCAGGGTGAGCGCGCCGACCGGCGTCTTCAGCTCGTG
>DASUAC010000443.1:0-6603 GCA_035763985.1 Jatrophihabitans sp.
CGGCACTCGGCATCAGGTCGACGCCGCCGTCCTCCGACGCCGTTACCGTGATCAGGCCGTCGAGGAGACCACCCCAGATCACCCGACTGACCAACTCGGCGGGGTTGGGGACCAGAGCCAGCAGCTCCATGTACGCCTCTCGAGAGCTGATCTGGCTCTCGGAGTGCCGGGCGATCATATCGTCGGCCAGCTCTGCCGTCTCGGCGCTCATCTGCTCATAAATCACCATGCCGACCAGCGTGATGGTCCAGGCCAGGGTCATCACCTGACGTATGGAGTCCCGCACCGGAAGGTCGCTGTTGGGCATTCTGAGCTCGGGAACAAGCTCGGCTGTGTTCAGGATCGGTACCAGGACAGTGCCCGCGCGGTCCGCCCACCGCGGGTCGGTGATCAGTTGTTGCAGCCGAGCGACGCGCTCTGGACGGTCCGGTGGAAACGGGTCGAGCACAAAAGTCGCATGCCAGTGGTCGAGCACATGTAACGCCGCATAAGGCTTGGTCACCGGTGACCAGCCGGTGACGATGCCCATCTCGGTGAGCCCGACGGCCAGCGTGTGATGGGCGGACTCCGCAGCGACGGCGCCGTGCTCGGGATGCAGCACCCAGCGCGAGAAGTCCGGATGGCAGAGCGCGAAAGTTCCATCCTCCCGGACGTCTATGAACGGCTCGCTCGCCTCGGCGATGTCGGCCAACTCGTCGCGGGTCAGCTTGCCGACGTACCGCAGCTCGTTCACCCCGAGCCGGCCGTCGATCGCGGCGGCGAGCCAGCCCAGTAGCGACCGCACGGACCTCCGGTAGATCTCCGGCCCGACCCGGCGCGCGATGGACTCGACGCCGTCGGACCACAGGCCGTCGAGTCCCTCCCTCGGCTCGATGGGATCCGGCACCCCTACCGTGGGTGCCTCGGCGACGATGCGCCTTGCATTCAAGCACGCCCACAGCCAGTTCCCATCCGCCCGGCGCTGCAGCCCTTCGACGACCCGGACCCGATCGGTATCGTTGAGCGGCTCGACGATGGCGGCAAGCGCGGTGCGAAGATCCGACTCGTCTTCGTCTGCCCGGAGCCGGATGACATGCGCCCGCGCTGAGCCGATGTCCACCGGTAGCGATCGACGGCTGGCGAGCAGGAACCGGTATCCGGTGCCGTCGGCAGCCCGAACCAGCCTGCCAAGGCCCTCCACGAAGCTACCGGTGCCCCGGTCGTCCTCGAGCTGATCGATCGCGTCCACCACGATCAATGCCGGTTGGTCACGTGGCTGAGACATCACTACCTGTTCGGCCTGCCGGAGCCGATCTTGCGAGGTGATACCGCCGTATTGGGTCGGGATGTCATCGCCAGGCTGCGCGCGGGCAAGCCGGTGCTGAACAATGGCGGCTAACAGATCGTCCAGCCGGAACGGGTCGGCGTTGCGGTTCTCCCGTTGGATCGCGGCCACCAGAGTGATGCCTGTGCCCGCCCGGTTGGCCACGAGCTCGCGGAGGAACGTGATCAGCAAGCAGGACTTGCCGTCTCCCGGCCGGCCGCGCAGTATCGCGAGGTTAGCTGTACCTGAGGTCAGCCAGGTATCGATCTCAGCCAGCAGCGGCTCCCGGCGCACCAGCCCGTCGTAGATGCCGTCCTGCCAGCTGGCCGGTGCCGGATCCGACGGTCGCGGCGGCCGGATGCCGGCCGGCTGACCGGCGCTCCGGAGGAGTGCCGTGGCGATCGAGTCGGCCGCGTCGCGCAACCATCCGGTGACCGTATTCACACTCCAGGTGTCGCGAGCCTGCTCGTCGTCCCAGCTGGTCTGCAACCCGGCAGCGTCCTCTTTGAGGGAGGCTTGGCCGGTAAGCCGCCGCCGAATGAGATGCCGGACCGGGCGGCGCATCGTCAGGCCGATCGCTTCAAGTCCGGTGGCGGTGTCCGGCAGCCAGTCGTTGAGCTTCGCAGCCAGCCGGTCGCGAACAGCCTGCTTCGTTGCGCGCTCGTGCGGCGGGTCGCCAGCGAAGGCGGCCAACCATCCGAACCGGGTATGCAGTTGCTGGATCTCATCGAGTGGAGCTCGGGCGCGCAACCGGAAAAGGATCAACACAAGACGGGTAAGATCCTCGTGATCTTCAGCCGCCCCCATGGCGCCATCATAGGACGAACCGGATGCGCCGGGTCGCTTTCGGGATCGCTTCGACGCGGTGCGACAAGCTTGGCGGAAGTCTGTGACTTCACTGCGACAACCTCCGGTGACGCTGCGTCTTGCCTGAGCAATGTGCGGCAGCACGGTAAACCCTGGCCACCAGGCCGGGCCGTGCTGAGGAGTACCGCATGAACGGTTATCGGCCCACTCACCCGGTGCGAGTACTGGTCGCGGGCGTCGGCCCGCACACGCTCCGGACCCACATCCCCTGGCTGCTTGCGAACCGCCAGGTGGTACCGGTCGCCTTCGTCGAGATACCGGCCGGCCGGCTCGCGGCAACGTCGGCCGCCGCGAAGTTCGACGCCGAGGTCATCCTGGTCGATCCCTGGCAGGACGGCGCGATGCCGGTCGCTGTCCGTGCCGCACTCGATGAGGCCGTCCGCAGGCTGAGGGTGGACGCCATCATCGTGGCGACCGAGCCGCTCGCCCACGCAGCCTATCTCCGCTGGGCCATTGAGGCTGGCCGGCACGTCTTCGTGGACAAACCCATCGTCGCGTTCGCTGATACCTCCAACTCGGTGGCCGCCGCACGGCGGGTGGAAAGCGAACTCCGCTCGTTGGCTCGGCTGGCCGAGCGGCATCCGGATCGGCTGGTGGCCGTGGGCACCCAGCGGCGGTACCACCCGGCGTTCGAGTTGGTGCAGGAAGTGCTCGTTGAGGCGGCAAGCCGGTTCGGCACCTGCGTCACCGCTATGCAGAGCACCCATGCCGATGGGCAATTTCGGTTCCCGCACGAGTTGGAGACCATCGCCTATCACGGTTTCGGCCATGGCTACGGCAAGCTCGGCCATAGCGGCTACCACGGGGTATCGCTGCAGGCCGACGTCATCGAGGCCACCGCGGCGGCCGCGGGTGTCAGGTTTGACTCGTTCAGCACTTACGCCGCGGCGGTGCGCCCGGCCGGCTTCTTGAAGCAGATTCCGCGCAGCACGTACGAGCGGCGCTTCTCGCAGGCAAGCTGGAAGGCGGCCTGTCCCGACCAGGATGCTGTGCTGGCGTCCCGGCTGCGGGGCTTCGGCGAAGTCGACGTTTTCGCCACCACTTCCCTCACCATCGACGGCGTTCCGGCGCTGTTGGCGCAGATCGGCCTACTCCACACGAGCATGTCGCGGCGCTCCTGGCTGGCAGCCAATGCCGACCTCTACAAGGGCAACGGCCGGGTCAAGCACGAGCACCACAACTTCGTACTCGGCCCGTTCATGTCTGTGCAGGTGCACTCCTATCAGTCGCGAGCCGATCACGAGGTCAATGACGAACGTGAGTTCGGCCGTGGCGGCAACAACCACATCGAGGTGCACGTCTACCGCAACGCTGACTGGTGGGATTCGGACAAGCCCGCGCTGGAGGAGTTCACGGCGTACGACATCGCTGCCCGGGCGCAGATGCCGCTGGAGAAGATGTTCACCGGCCTCGCGAAGGAGCGCATGCTCGAGGAGTTCTTCGACTGCATCACCGGAGAACGGCCGATGGCCAACCACAGGTCGCGAATCGAGAGCCACCTGCTCGGCGGCACGATGCTATCCGCGATGTTCGAGGCAGTTGCCGGTGGTCAGCCGACCTCCCGCGTACTTCGCGACACGGCGCGTCGCGGCGGTGTGGCGTGAGCCGGCCGTACTTCGCCTCGACCGTGCACATCGAGGGCATGGACCTAGCAGGCAAGTCCACCGTGACGGGTTATCTCGCCGGCGCGTTGGGCGGCCGGATCCAGCGCAACAGCCTGATCCCAGGCAACCCGATCTACAGCCTGGCGGACGGCCTGCGGCGCGCCTCGGCGGCATCGCCGGAGGTCCTCGGGCCGCTGTATGTCAGCGCCGTGTGCTATGACCTGGACCATCTGCGGCGTCCGGACGGGCCAAGGGTCCAGGACTCGACGATCCTGCTCCGGTCGCTTGCGTTCAACGATCTGATGGGTGCGAAGTACGTGGTCCGCGGATTGCTCGAGCAGTTGCCACGGCATCCGCAGTTCGGCCGGACGATCGTCCTCACCGCGACGATCGAGGCGCGTCAGCGCCGTCTCGCCGAGCGACGGAGGGTAGCGCCGGCGGAGGTCGCCGCCGACGACTTGATGGTCGAGACGGCTCCCGGCTTGTTTCTGGAGATGGAGAAGTCACTGATCAAGCACGCCGTTCAGTACTTCCGTGCGGTGGTGCTGGATACATCGGAGCTTTCCAAGGACGGCGTCCGCTCGGCGGTCTCCTCGACGCTCGGACGGCGAGCATGACAAGAGCGACCCGGACCGTGCGCCTGGACGAGCGGCTGCGTCGTCGCAGGCAACTTGCTGCGGCGCTCCGAGTGTTCGCCGGAGCCGGGTTCAGCGAGGGAATCGCCGGTCACGCGACGGCGCGTGATCCGGTCGAGCCGGACACGTTCTGGGTCAACCCGGCTCTGCAGCATTTCTCCGAGGTCACCGTCGGGTCGCTGCTTCGTGTGGATCAGCGGGGTGAGGTCGTGGAAGGACAGGGTCGGGTGAATCCGGCGGCCGTGGCCCTCCACCTTGCGATCCACCGGGCGAGACCGGACGCCGTGGCGGCCGTGCACATGCATTCGGTCTACGGCCGGGCACTCGCCGGCACCGACCAGATCCTGGAGCCACTGAACCAGGATGCCTGCGCCTTCTACGGCGATCACAGCATCTACGACGACTATCAGGGCGTGGTGCTGGACCAGGACGAGGCAGCACGGATAGCAGCAGCGCTGGGACCGGCCAAGGCGATGATCCTGCGCAACCACGGACTGCTCACCGTCGGAGGGTCGGTAGCTTCGGCGGCCTGGTGGTTCCTGTCGATGGAACGCTGTTGCCAAGTGCAGCTAGCGATCGCGGCAACCGGCGGTGGCCGGCCGATCCCGCACCGCGTCGCGCAGCAAACCCATGCCCAGGTGGGCACCGAGAAGGTCGGGGCACTGTCGTTCGTCCCGATCTACGCACGTATCGTCGGCGCACAGCCCAGTCTGCTGGACGAGACGCCGGTGGCGACGGCATGGTCGGCTCGGGAGGCCTACCGCTGAATCGCGCGTCGAGTCATTCAGCCGGCTATCCATCGGGTCGCCGTGGCCGCCGTGGCCGCCGTGGGCACCGGGCCGGAGTCGGCCTCGCCGGCCAGCGGTTGCCCGAGGCCGAGGTGCTGACGCTGCCGGACGCAGTGGCCGAGGCGCCGCCGGAGCCCGCCATGGCCGGCAGGCTGCCGCCTAGGGGAGGGTTACCCCGTCGGAGAGATTCGGCGCGTCGAATCTCTCCACCCCGGATCGTGCCGTGGGCAGCGCGGTTCAGACCGCCGGCGGCCATCCCTGATAGCGGCGCAACCCGTACAGCAGCGGGACGCCGCCGCGGATCTCGACGTTGCGGACCAGCCCGAACAGCAGGGTGTGATCGCCGACCTCCATGCTTCGCCACAGCTCGAAGTCGGCAGCTGCGGTCATGCAGGTCTCGATCCACGGCACGCCGAGCGGTGACGGTGTCCAGGCCAGGCCCGCGAACCTGTCCAGTGCCGGGGTGGCGAAGCGCTGGGCGATCTCCTGCGCTCCGACGTCGAGCAGGGTGGCACCGAAACTGCCCCGGATCAGCGCCTGCCGTACGGTGCGGCTGGTCGTCGTGAGTGACACCATGACGATCGGCGGCTCCAGGCAGATGCTGGTCAGGGACGAGCAGGTCATGCCGGACGGCTCACCGTCGTCGTCGATCGCGGTCACCACGGTGACGCCGGTTGGGAAGTAGGCCATCAGCCGCCGGTGCCGGTCCAGGGTTGCGGCGTCGAGCATCTGGGCCGTCATGCTTCACCACCGTCCGGCTGTGGCTCGTCCGGCTGCGGCTCGTCCCACGGCTCGTCCCGCTGCGGTCCGCTGCGGTATCGGCATGTCATCTCGACATGGCTCAGGACGAGGTGGCTGCCGGGAGCATGGCCGGGGCAGCGTCGAATCGGGGATCGAGACTCACCGTTCGATCGATGTCGTCGGCGAACGGGGACGGGCTGTCCGATGCGTAGGCATCGAGGTGAGTCGTCCAGTCGGTCCGGGCACCCTCGGTGTCGCCGAGGTTGAGCCGGCTGACCCCGCGACGGTAGAGCAGCTCGGGCTCGTCCTGGCCGAGTTCGGTCACCGCGATGTCCAGGTCGACGAGCGCGCGTTGGTGTTCACCCAGATCCTGCAAGGCGATCGCCCGGTTCATCCGGAGCACCGGGTCGTCCTGGAGCGCGATCGCCTCGGTGAGGTCGGCGACCGCGTCCGCCGGCCGTCCGGTGGTGTAGGCGAGCACGGCCCGGTTCGTCCAGGCCGGCACGAATGCGGGATCCGCCGCCAGCGCCTCGCTGAAACTGCGGTGTGCGCCGTCGGCGTCGCCGAGTTCGGCGAGCAACGATCCGTTGGCCGTCAGCAGATGCGCGTTCGCCGGCTCCAGCTTCAGGCCGTGGCTGATGTCGGCTTGCGCCTGCTGGTACTCG
>DASUAC010000444.1:0-2580 GCA_035763985.1 Jatrophihabitans sp.
CGTGCAGCCGCCCGGCAAGCGGCCGATGCCGGCGGCGGACTGGGCACGCGGCGTCCGGTCGAACGGGGACGATCGCCTTGGCAGCTGACCGGAGGGTGGCACCGCCCGCCGGCGATCCGGCGCGGCTGGCGGCCTACCGGACGCTGCGGGCGGTCTCGGCCGATGACGCCTACGCCAACCTGGTGCTGCCCAGGCAGCTGGCCGCGGCCGGGCTCTCCGGCCGGGATGCCGCACTGGCCACCGAACTGGCCTACGGCGGGCTGCGTGCCCTCGGCGTGCTGGACGAGGTGCTGCGCCGCTGCTCGTCCCGTCCGCTGGCCGAGATCGAGCCGGCCGTGCTGGACCTGCTCCGGTTGGGCGCCTATCAGCTGCTGAAGACCAGGATTCCGGCGCATGCGGCGGTGGCGACCACGGTGGAGCTGGCCCGCTCGACCGGCAACGGCCGGGCGGCCGGTTTCGTCAACGCCGTGCTGCGCAAGGTGGCGGCCCACGACTTCGGCGGCTGGTGCGCGACGATCGGCGAGGACGCCACGCCGCTCGGCCGGCTGGCGGTGCGGTACAGCCACCCCGGCTGGATCGTGGGCGCCTTCGCCGAGGCGCTGGCCGCCGAAACGCCGGCCGCCGAGGCGGAGCATGGGCAGAGCGCCGAGGCGCTGACGGCCGAGGAACCTTCCGCGGAACTCGACGAGCTCGAGCAGGCACTGGCCGCCGACGATGCCCGTCCGGAGACCCACCTGGTCGGCTGGCCCGGGCTGATCGACCGGGTCGAGCTGGCCGCCCAGGCCGGCGGTGAACCCGGCAGGTACTCGCCGTACGCGGTCCGGCTGACCGCCGGCGGCGACCCGGGCGGCCTGCCGGCGATCCGGGACGGCCGGGCCGCGGTGCAGGACGAGGGCAGCCAGCTGTGCGCGCTCGCCCTGCTCGGGCTGCCGCTGGCCGGTGAGGACGAACGCTGGCTGGACATGTGCGCCGGTCCCGGCGGCAAGGCGGCGTTGCTGGCGGCGCTGGCGGCCGGCCGCAATGCCCGGCTGACCGCGAACGAACTGCACCCGCACCGGGCCGAACTGGTCGCCGCGATCACTCGGCACCGGCCGGTAGAGCTGCTGGTCGGCGATGCCCGGGAGCTGGCCGGCAGCTACGACCGGGTGCTGCTGGACGCACCGTGCACCGGCCTCGGTGCGCTGCGCCGCCGGCCGGAGGCCCGCTGGCGGCGGGATCCGGCGGATCTGGCCGGACTGGCCGAGTTGCAGGCCGGATTGCTCGACGCCGCGGTACGGCTGACCCGGCCCGGCGGGGTGATCGGCTACGTCACCTGCTCGCCAGAGCTGTCCGAAACCCGCCGGCAGGTCGAGCAGGCGCTGGCCCGGCATCCGGAGCTGGAGCTGCTCGATGCCCGTCCGGCGTTTCCAGGCGTGGACCGGCTGGCCGACGCGCCGACCGTGCAGCTCTGGCCGCACCGGCACGGCACCGACGCGATGTTCTTCGCCGGCCTGCGCCGGGTCGGCTAGTCCCCGCGCCCGGGGTGCCCACGGCCGGCCCAGCGGCGCATCACGAGGCCGCGACCGCCCTCCCTAGAATGGGACGGTGGCCCAGTACGGCGAACCGATGATCGCCCCGAGCATCCTCTCGGCCGACTTCGCGCACCTGGCCGACGCCGCCGATGCGGTGTCCCGGGCGGACTGGCTGCATGTGGACGTGATGGACAACCATTTCGTACCCAACCTGACCATCGGCCTGCCGGTGGTGCAGAGCCTGCACCGGGCCACCGACCTGCCGCTGGACTGCCACCTGATGATCGAGAACCCGGACCGGTGGGCACCCGGCTACGCCGAGGCCGGCGCGGCGAACGTGACCTTCCATGTCGAGGCCGCGGCCGATCCGGTGGCCACCGCCCGGGCGATCCGGTCGGCCGGCGCGCTGGCCGGCCTGTCGGTCAAGCCGAACACCCCGGTCGAGCCGTACCTGGATCTGCTGCGCGAGTTCGACACGCTGCTGGTGATGTCGGTGGAGCCGGGCTTCGGCGGCCAGCAGTTCATGCCGGAGGTGCTGGCCAAGGTACGGCTGGTGCGCGAGCAGATCGCGGCCGGCCGGCTCCGGCTGTTCCTGGAGATCGACGGCGGCATCGGCGAGGACACCATCGGCCAGGCGGCCGAGGCCGGCGTGGACGTCTTCGTGGCCGGCTCCGCGGTCTATGACGCGGCCGATCCGGCGGCCGCGGTGGACCGGCTGCGCGAGCTGGCCCGGGTCAGCATGGCCGCCGGTAACCGGCGATGAACCAGCCGACCGAGCAGGAACTGACCGCGATGCGGCATGCCGCTGAGCTGGCCGGCACGGTGGCCGGCCGGACCAGCCCGAACCCGCCGGTCGGCGCGGTGATCCTGGCCGCCGACGGCCGGCTGGTCGGGCAGGGGGTGACCCAGCCGCACGGCTTCGAGCACGCCGAGGTGATGGCGCTGGCTGCCGCGGGCGAGCACGCCCGCGGCGGCACCGCGGTGGTCACCCTGGAACCCTGCAACCACACCGGCCAGACCGGTGCGTGCACCGAGGCACTGCTGGCGGCCGGCATCAGCCGGGTGGTCT
>DASUAC010000445.1:0-7017 GCA_035763985.1 Jatrophihabitans sp.
AGCCGGCCGATCGCCTGGGCCAGCACGATGCCGGGCGCGGCGGCGTCGGCGAAGGCGACGAAGTTCATCCGGTGCCGGCGGCAGCCGATGTAGACCCCCAGCGCGCCCAGCGTGATGGCACCCCAGATGCCCAGGCCGCCGTCCCAGATCTTGAGGGCGTCCAGCGGGTGCTTGCCCGGCTCGAAGTACAGCTCCGGGTCGGTGATCACGTGATAGAGCCGGCCACCGAGGATGCCGAAGACGATTGCCCAACCGGCGACGTCCCCCACGTCGGACGGCCGGCCACCGCGGTCCCGCCAGCGCCGGTCGGTGACCCAGAGCGCGACGAAGATGCCGGCCACGATGCACAGCGCGTAGATGTGGATCGGCAACGGGCCGATCCGGAACACGCTGACCGTCGGACTCGGGATGGCCGCCTGGACGCTCTGCACCCAGCACACGCTAGTGGACCGGCCGTGGCCCGTGCTGGGTAGCGTGACTCCCATGACGCAGACAACTCAGGCATTGGTGGTGACCGAGCCCGGTGGGCTCGAGGTACTGCAGCTGGCCGAACGCGAGGTCGGCGAGCCGGCCGACGGGCAGTTGCTGGTACGGGTGGCAGCCGCCGGGGTGAACTTCGTCGACACCTACCAGCGCGCGGGCGTCTATCCGATGCAGACCCCGTACGTGATGGGCAACGAGGGGGCCGGCACCGTCGAGGCGGTCGGGCCGGGGGTGCGCGAGACCAAGGTGGGTGACCGGGTGGCCTGGTCGCAGACGCTGGGCAGCGCGGCCGGGCTGGCGCTGATCCCGGAGTCGGACACGGTGCCGGTGCCGGAGGGGATATCGCTGGAGCTGGCCGCCGGCCTGCTGCTGCAGGGCATGACCGCGCACTACCTGGTGAACTCGACCTATCCGGTGGCCGAGGGCGATCCGGTACTGGTGCACGCGGCGGCCGGCGGGGTCGGCCAGCTGCTGGTGCAGCTGGCCAAGGCGAAGGGCGCCCGGGTGATCGGCACGGTGTCCACCGACGCCAAGGCCGACAAGGCGCGTTCGCTCGGCGCGGACGAGATCGTCAACTACACGCAAGTTGCCGACGTCGCGGCCGCGGTCCGCGAGCTGACCGGCGGGCAGGGCGTGGCGGTGGTGTACGACGGCGTCGGCAAGGACACCTTCGACGGCTCGCTGGCGTCGCTGCGCCCGCGCGGCCTGCTGGCGCTGTTCGGCGGCGCGAGCGGGCAGGTGCCGCCGTTCGACCTGCAGCGGCTGAACTCGGGCGGCTCACTGTTCGTCACCCGGCCCACGCTGAAGCACTACATCCTCACCCGCGAGGAGTTGCTGTGGCGCGGCCGGGATCTGTTCGCCGCGGTTGCCTCGGGCGCACTGCAGGTGGAGATCGGCGGGCGCTACCCGTTCGCCGAGGCGCACAAGGCGTACGAGGACCTGACCGGGCGCAAGACGACCGGCAAGCTGCTGCTGCTGCCGGAGTAAGGGCGGAATTGACCGTTCGCCAGGTTTAACCCGGCCGGTTCGCGGCTATGTATCAGCGTGCAGATCTCGCGGCGGACCCTGCTCAAGGCCGGTGGCGCGCTCGGCGTCGCCGGACTGGCCGGCGGCATCGGCCTGACCCGTACCGCAACGGCCGGCGGCATCGGCCTGGCCCGTACCGCGTCGGCCGGCACCGGCCCGGCCGCCTTGCCGGCGCCGGCGGCGTCCGGCATCGAGCACGTCGTGGTCGTGATGATGGAGAACCGCTCGTTCGACCACTTCCTCGGCTGGCTGCCCGGCGCGGACGGCAAGCAGGACGGCCTCACCTTCACCGACCGGTACGGCTTGCCGCACCGCACCCACCACCTGACCGAGTACGCCAGCTGCAACTACCACGATCCGGATCACTCCTACGAGGGCGGCCGGATCGAGCTGAACGACGGCCGCTGCGACGGCTGGCTGAAGGCCGGCGAGAACGATGCGCTGGCGATCGGCTACTACACCCGGTCCGACCTCGCCTTCCTCGGCCAGGCCGCGGGGTCCTGGACGGTCTGCGACCGGTACTTCTCCGCGGTGCTCGCCGAGACCTACCCGAACCGGCTCTACCAGCACGCCGCGCAGACCGACCGGCTGCACAACTCCACCGCGACCTGCAGCCTGCCGACCATCTGGGACCGGCTGGCCGCCGCCGGCCTGACCGGCCGGTACTACTTCTCCGATATCCCGTTCACCGCCCTGTGGGGGACGAAGTACCTGCCGATCTCCCGGCCGTTCGCCACGTTCCTCACCGACGCGGCGGCCGGTCAACTCCCCCAGGTGTCCTTCGTCGACCCGCGATTCGAGGACGAGTCGTCCGGCAGCTCCGGCGACGACCATCCGAAGGCCGACATCCGGGCCGGCGAGCAGTTCCTCAACCAGGTCTACGCCGCGGTCACCGGCAGCCCGAACTGGCCGAACACCGTGCTGGTCATCAACTTCGACGAGTGGGGCGGCTTCTTCGACCACGTCGCGCCGGAGAGCGCGCCGGACGTCTCGTCCGACACCGCGCTGCGCGGCTTCCGGGTGCCGGCGCTGGTCATCTCGCCGCTGGCCCGGCGCGGCTACGTCGCGCACGACGTCTACGACCACACCTCGGTGCTCAAGCTGATCGAGTGGCGCTGGGGACTGCCTGCGCTGACCCCGCGGGACGCCTCGGCCGGCAACCTGGCCGAGGTGCTGGACTTCGACTCGCCGCCCGACCCGGCCGCGCCCGGCTATTCGGTGCCGCCGTTCCTGGCCACGGCCTGCCCGCCCGATCAGTTGGCCGGCGCCGAAGACGCCGAATGGCCGGCCCTGAAACAGAAAGCCATCGCCGACGGTTGGAGTTTGCCCTTATGAGAACGGTTGTTTCGTTGCGTGCCCTGATCGGCTTGGCGGCGCTGGTCCCGCTCGTCCTGCTCACCGGAAGCGGCACCGGAGTGGCTGCGAGCACCAACGCCTACGTGCCACCGGTCGGGCACGTCTTCGTCATCAACATCGAGAACAAGGGATACGACGCGACCTGGGGGCCGGGTTCGGCCGCGCCGTACCTGGCGACGACGTTGCGCTCGCAGGGCGTGCTGCTGGACGAGTACTACGGAACGGCGCACAACTCCCAGCCCAACTACCTCGCCCAGATCTCCGGCCAGGGCCCGAACCCGCAGATGCAGGGCGACTGCCAGGTCTACTCGTCCTTCGTCGGCGCCGGGACGGTCGCGCCCGGCCAGGCGGTCGGCAACGGCTGCGTGTTCCCGGCCGGCGTCGCCTCGCTGCCCAGCCAGCTGGACGCCAAAGGCCTTACCTGGAAGGGATATATGGAGGACATGGGTACGCCGTGCCGGCATCCGGCGATCAACACGGTGGACCCGACCCAGCAGGCCCGCGTCGGTGATCAGTACGCGGCGCGGCACAACCCGTTCGTCTACTTCAGCGCGATCACCGGCTCACCCGAATGCGCGCAGCGGGTCGTCGACCTGTCGCAGCTGACCACCGACCTGGCCAGTGCGGGCAGTACGCCCAACCTCTCCTACATCACGCCGAACCTGTGCGACGACGGCCATGACAGCCCGTGCGTGGACGGCCGGCCGGGCGGACTGGCCAGCGTGGACGCGTGGCTGCAGACCTGGGTGCCCCGGATCCTGAATTCCCCGGCGTACCAGGCCGACGGCGTGCTGATCATCACCGCCGACGAGGCGGACAGCCCGGCCAGCGACGCCACCGCCTGCTGCGGCGAGGGCCCCGGGCCGAACACGCCGCTGCCCGGCATCCTCGGCCTGGGCGGCGGCCGGGTCGGCGCGCTGGTGCTGTCGCACTGGACCGCGCCGAACACCTGGAGCACCACCCCGTACAACCACTACTCGCTGCTCGCCTCGCTGGAGGACGCGTTCGGCCTGCCGTACCTGGGGTATGCGCAGACCGCCGGGCTGAACCGGTTCGGCCTGGACGTCTACAACGACGGCTGGAACGGCTGACCGACCTCACTCGGACCGGAGCGGCCGGCGCACCGTCGGCAGCCACCGGCGGGTGACTCCGGCTGGCCCGGCCCGGCCCGGCTGCCGATGTCGGCCCAGGCCGGCCGGGCCGACAGCCAGCCGGCGCAGCCGAGTGCGACGCCGCTGGCCAGCACGAAGACCGCCGCGGCGCCGAGCCGGTCGATCATGATCCCCGCCAGCACCGAGACGATCACGATCAGCAGGTCCTGGCTGCCCCGGACCAGCCCGAACGTCCTGCCGCGGAACTGCTCGGCCACGTGTTCCTGCAGCACCGCCCAGGTCACCACCCCGAGCCAGCCGATCGCCCAGCCGAAGCTCACCCGCAGTCCCAGCGCCAGCCACAGCCGGTCGGCGAGGGTGACCGCCGCCAGGCTGACAGAGACGACGAACATGGCCAGTGCGGTGATCGTCCCGGCCGGCCGCCATCGCATGGCCCGGGTACCGGTCAGCGCACCGGCCACCAGGCCGGTCGCGGTCGCGGTGACCAGGGCGCCGTACATCGTGGAATCACCCGACAGCCGTTGCCGGAGCAACGCGATCAGCCCGGTGTTGTTGGCTCCGAGGATCGCCCCCAGCGCGGCCTGGATCAGCAACGCGGTGGTCACCACCCGGCAGCTGCGGACGTAGCCGGCGAAGTCCGCCAGCCGCGGCTGCCCGGCCTTGCCGAGCCCGGCCGCCGAGACGGGCCGGTGCACCACACAGAGGGCGACCGGCACCGTCACGAGGAAGGTGGCGGCGTCGATCAGGTACACCGCCCCGGTGGCGTGCGCCGCGACCAGCAGGCCGCCGGGCAGCGGCCCGGCCAGCTGGGCCAACCGGCGCACCGTGGCCGCGACCGCCGTGCCGGTGGTCAACCGGTCGGTGACCGCCGGCAGGCTGGCCAGCCAGGCCACGGTCAGGCTGCGCCCCAGCGCACCCAGCACGGCGGCCACCAGGGCGATCTGAACCGGCTGCTCGACCACCACCAGCAGGGCCGCCGCGCCGGCCGCCAGCGGGCTCCCCCGCACCAGCCAGCCACGCGGGGTGAGCGAGTCGACGACCCAGCCGCCCACGGTGGCGCCGAGGAAGCCGCCGATACCCGCCGCGAAGACGACCAGCCCGACCAGCGTCCCCGAGCCGGTCCGGAGATAGAGCCAGGCCACCAAGGCGGTGATGTACATCCGGTCGCCGGCCTCCGACAGGCCGTACCCGAGGACCCAGACGCCGAAGCGGGCGTCGAACCGCCGCGTCTGGCGGAGCTGTCCCTCGGCAGGCCCGGACCGCATCGGCTACCGAGCGTCCAGGGGCCCCGGCGGGTGATGCGCGTCGGCTCGGAACATGCCCAACCGGAACTCACAGGAATAGCTGCCGCGGCCGTCGCGCAACCACCACTGGTGCCGCTCCGGGAAGAGTTCGGTGAAGGTGACCGGGCCGGGGTTCCGTTTCCAGATCCGCAGCAGCGCACGGGCCAGCAGGTAGGAGTCGAAGTCGACGTAGGTGCCCTTCCGCTCGCCGGCGACCTTGGCGAACGCCTGCGCCGGGATGCCCGCCTGCCGGGCCCCGGTACGCAGCCAGCGGAAATGCTCGGCCGACCAGCCGGCAGCGGTGGGCTCGGGTCCCCAGTCCGCGGGCGTGCTTCGCCACAGCCGCCGCTGGACCACCATTCGTTCCACCACGATGCGTGGGAAGTAATCGGTCTCGGCCGGTATCGGCAGCACGTAATCGCGGCGGGCGAAGGCGAACGGGCGCAGCGGCGAGCTCCGTTCGTCCGAGCCGACCGGCACCCGCGCGACGGTCAGCAGCAGGAACCGGTCGTTGCGGGCGTCCCGCAGCCGCAGCCGGCCATCGGCAAGGCACACCGTCAGATCCGCGGCGGTGACCAGCAGGCCGCGGTCACCGCGACCGCGATGCTGCATCTCGACCGAGGGCAGATCCAGTTCCAGCTGGACGTTCGTCTTGCGCTCGTGGGTGCGGACGACCTCGGCCACCACGTCCTCGCCGGCCAGCCGGTATCCGGTGGTGGCGAACTCGGCGACCAGGTCCCGGTCGGCACCGCGCAGGAACGCGGCGAACAACCCGTGGCTCAGCAGATCCCGGTCGGAATGTATTTCACCCAGCACCAGCTGGTAATCCCCCCGCCGCACCGCATGCTGGCTGTCGGCGGCGAGCAGGACGTCCGGGTTGAGCACGACACCGCCGCGGCCGGCTCCACCGTGGCGGTGCAGGATCGCGGCGACCTCCTCGAGCGTGAGCTGGACCGCCTCGGCATCGCGCTGGCCCCGGCACAGGTCGCGCAGCAACCGCTCGTTGCTCGGTACGAGCTCCCGGGCGCAAGCCTGCAGCATCTCGGTGAGGTACGGCCGGTCGTCGACCCAGGCCCGGGCGTAGTCCAGGAACGGCACCTCCGCGGCACCGTCGAAGCGGCGCCGGAACCAGTCGGCGGTGGCCGCGTTGGTGAGCTCATGATCGCGTTCGGTCGGCAACCAGAGCAGATCCCAGAGCGGTCCGTACCGGCGAAGCTCGCCGACCACGTCGGCACCGAGCAGGCACTGGCTGAATTCCCGGGTGGCGTCCTCGTACAGCACGCTGCGGTCGGCATAAAGCTGGCCGGCCCCGCGGGTGGCCGCGTTGGCCGTGATGCTGGTGAACCGCTCACCGATCTGGTCGAGCAGCGTGAACCGCTCGTCGACCGCGCCGCGATCGAACCGGTCCTTCAGCGCGACGAGTTCGGCCAACTGGGCCACCGTGCGCGCGCGGCGTTGCGTCCCGGCCTCGGTCGGTGCCGCACCGGCACAGACCAGCGTGTCGAACAGGAAGTCCATCGGCTCGGCGATGCCGAGTGGCATCTCCAGCGTGGCGGTGATCGCGCCGGCGTCCACCAACTCCTCGAGCGCAGCGGTGACCGCCGGTGCGGGCAGCCCCTCGGCCTCGGCCAGCCGTTGCAGGTCCAGCACGCTCCGGTCGCCGTCCACCAGCTCGTACAGTTGCTGCGCGGCCTTGCTGACCGGCTGGTCGGAGGTGACCTTCTGCCACCAGGACTGGACCAGGCGCACCCCCACCA
>DASUAC010000446.1:0-3078 GCA_035763985.1 Jatrophihabitans sp.
CGGTGCCGGGTTGCTCGGTCAATGCCAGCGCGCCGGCCAGGCCCCAGTCGAATCGGACGTGATCGGATGGTTGCCCGAATACGGTGCGCACCCGTCCATCGTCCCGGCCGGGTCACCGGGCTGCGAGCGCTGGGCGGTCAGCGGCGGCTCCCACGGCTGCCAGCGACCGGGCTCCGGCCAGCAGCTCGGCAACGCAGCGGTGTGCGTCCGCGATCGGCCGGGAGTAGCAGCCGGGCGACGGGACCAGGTTGTTGTAGAAGGTGCTTCCCTCGCACAGTGGCCCGAGCACCCAGATCCGCGGATCCGCTTCGCCGGTGGCACCGATCGGATGCTGGCCGGCGTCCACCTCGATGCCGGCCGCCGCCGGGTCGGCGGCCGCACTGGGACGGATGCAGCCGTCGGCGAACAGCCCGGCCAGCAGCGGGCTGGCCGAGGAACCGACCGACGGCAGATCGGTCCGGCCCCACCAGCCAGTCGGCACGTCCGGTGTGCGGCACCGCCAGGTGCCGGGATTCGAGCAGCCAGTTGCCGGCCTCTGGATCCCAGCTGAGCAGCGGGTCCGGGCCGAGCGGCGCCGCGGCGATTCCGTCCGCGAGCAGGGTGAGCAGCTCTTGGTGCCGCTCGAACTGCGGTCCGACCACCGCCCGGTTCAGCACCGGCACGGTCTGCTGGAAGAACTGCCGGCTGGATTGCGGGGTCAGCCCGCCGAAGTCCACCGCATGCCGGAAGGTGTCGCGCAGTTCACGCAGGATGTCCAATGTCTGCTTGACGATGCTGCCCTGCAGGCCGAGCTCGCCTTCGGCCAGGTCGGCGGCAAGTTCGGCGGCGAACCAGCCCTGGTAGTCGGTTGCACTCGCCAGCGCCATCGGCTGTGCGCCGGCCAGCAACCGCTCCGGGCAGAACCGGCCGTGTTCGGCATCCAGGTCGTCGAGCAGGGCGCCGAGACCGCCCACCTCGGCCAGCCGCCGTTCCAGCCGATCGACGGCGGCGGGACCGGCCGCCCGGGCCTCGGCCCGCCGGTAGCAGATGCGCAGCTCGTCCAGCACCAGCGGCCAGAGCTGCCGGTCGAAGTCCAGTGCGCCGTGCTCGGCCCGCAGCCGGTCGATGCCGGCCGGGGTGAACACCAGCGGTCGGTAGGCCGGGCCGTAGCGCAGGATCCGCGGCCTGGCCCGGCAGGCACGGCCGGACCGGGAGTAGAACAGCAGGCGTGGCTCGGCACCGCTGGGCAGGTAGCGCAGGCCGTCTCCGGTGGCCTGGTACCGGCCGCCGCGACCCACGGTGAGGCAGGACATCGCGTCCAGCGCGGACAGCCCGAACCCGGTGATCGCCACGGTCTGACCGGCGCGGATCTGCTCGAGCTGCTCCGGCATCGGGTAGGGCCGGCCGATCAGCCGGCCACTCGGATGCTCGGCCCCGACGTTGTCGGTGTAGCCGGTGGTGAGGAAGGCCTGATCGACCGAAAGCCGCTCGCCGGAGGCCAGTTCGATCCGCAGCTCGGAACCACGCAGCCCGGAACCGCGCAGCTCGGAACCGCGCAGCCCGGAGCCACCGCTCTGCAGCCGGACCGCCGCGCTGCGATGCAGCCGCACATCGACGCCGTGCGGCACGTTGTCCAGCAGCATGTTGCGGAACCAGCCGAGGTACTCCCCCAGCAACCGGCGGGGCAGGAAGTCCCACGGCTCGATCGGCCGGCCCGTCGTGCCCACGGTGAACCCGTCCGGTGCGATCCGCAGCCGACGCTCGAGTGCCCACTCGTGCAGGCTCGGCCCGGTCAGCCGTACCGTGTCGCCGACCGTGAGCGGATCGGGGAACATCGACACCTGCGAGCAGATCGTGTTCAGCAGCAGGTAGTCCGGCTGGTCGACCGCATGCACGCCGGCGCCGTCGCCGACCGGGTCGATCAACTCGATCCGCAGCCGGGTCCGCCCGGCCAGGGCGAGCAGTCGCTCCAGCACGCTCAGCCCGCGGGAGCCGAGGCCGATGACGGCAACCGAGACGGTCACTGCGGCAGCACCCGCTCGGTGGGCGTCCGCCGCGGTGCCGCCACGGCGGTCAGCACCCGGTCATCGGCCGGTTGCCGGTCCGGTTCGATCTGCAGCCGCAGGTGGCCCAGCGCCCGGTCGGCCGCGGCGCCGGCCGCGTGCGCGTCCCGAGCGACGCTGATCAGGTAGCCGACCCGATCGCGGAACGAGTGTTCCAACCTCAGCTCGCTGCCCGGCTGCCGGGTCAGCACCACCTCGACGACCTGGGCAGCGCCGGCGGCCCGGTCCAGGCCGTGCACGCCCACGAACCGGCCGGACGAACCGGCCACCAGGAACCGGATCGCGGCGGCCTCGTTCCGGACCGGGGTGAGTTCGGTCGGCCGGCCGGCCGCGTTGGCCACGGTGGCGGTGATCAGATCAACCCCGGTGGCCAGCCTGACCAGGTCCGGGATCATCCCGCCGGCCAGCCGCGGGTTCACCTCGATCACCGCCGCGCCGGCCGGGGTCAGCCGTAGCTCGACGTGCGCCGGTCCCCAGCCGAGACCGAGTGCGTCGAGCGCAGCCAGTGCGGTGACCACCAGTTCGTTCTGGTCGCCGACCGGCAGCCGGGCCGGGAAGTCATGCCCGGTCTCGACGAAGTACGGCGGAGCGCCGAGGTGTTTGGCGGTGATGCCGACGACCTGCCGTCCGAAGGTTTCCACCGAGAACTCCGGGCCGTCCAGATACCGCTCGAGCAGCACCGCCCGCTGGGCCGGGATCCCGGAGTTGGCCAGATCGGCGTTCAGCACGGCGTGTGCGGCCTCGGCCACCTCGGCCGGCCGGTGGCACAGCCGCACCCGCACCGACCCGGATCCGGAGACCGGCTTGACCACCACCGGCAGTCCCAGCTCGGCGGCGCGATCGGCGGCCTGGGCCGGCTCGGTCGCGGTGCCGAAGTCCGGGCCGGCCAGCCCAGCGGCCCGCAACCTCCGCCGCTGCACCGCCTTGTCCCGGCAGTCGGTGATCGCCGCGGCGTCCGGATGCGGCAGCCCGAGTTCGCCGGCCAGCTCGGCCGCCGCCCCGACGAAGTACTCGGAGCTGCTGGTCACGCCGGCCA
>DASUAC010000447.1:0-4072 GCA_035763985.1 Jatrophihabitans sp.
GCCGAACCTGTCGCCGGTGAGTTCCGCGCCGTCCTCCTCGGCCGTGTCGGGTTCGGCGGCAATGTCGGTGCCGGCGGCTGCGGTGGCTGGGTATCCGGCGGATGTGCCGTTGACCGGGCACAATGTGCGGCCGGGTGAGCGTCCGCCGGTGTATCCGGCGGCGGCCAGGGCGCGTACTCAGGCCGGTGCGAATGCGTTCGCGGAGTTCTTCATGCGGACGCTGGATTGGGCCTATGCCACCACGAATCCGTCGTACATGAAGCACTATTACGGTCCGAGCTGTGGTTTGTGCAGCGGCATCGCCACCGGCATCGCCAAGACCGCAGCCGAACACCACTGGTATGAAGGCGGCAGATTAACGATCTTGAACAGTGCTTCAACCGCGATCGGCCCAGTGACCGCTCCTGCGGACTTCTGCAGTGCGGTCGTGGTGACTACGACAGCTCAGACGGTTGTCGACAGAACAGGGAGGATCTTCAACGGTGCCGCCGCGAATGGTCATCTTGGCTGGAAGTTGTGCTCGAAGCGACAAGGTGCAGGCTGGAGTCTGACCTACTTCGCGGCTACCTCATGAAAACCGTCGTCGCCATCCTCTTCATGCTGCTGACATCTCTAGCGACACCGTGGGACGCACAGGCCGAAACATCTGAAAGCTGCGGTGACAACTCCGGTGCAACTCTGGTAGGAATCCACGTCCCCGGTGCGGTGGGAGTGTCCGGGGAATGCGCCGTGCGTTCCACGGATTTGCCGGGGCCGGGTGGGTTGCCGGTGCTGGTGATCGACTGCGGCTACGCCACCGCAACCGATGACCACACCTTCTGGAACAAGGCCTGCGGACCGACCGGCTTCCCCTGCCCCGCCATCGCCGGCAACCCGGCCCCGCACCAGTTCCTCACCACCACCAGCCTCACCACCACCGACCCCACCGGCGCCCGCATCGCGCAATGGTGCGCCGGGCTGAACACTCCACTACCCTCCGCGGCCGCGCTGCGCGCCGAGATCATCCGACTCCTGCACCCACCGGCCATCGGCGTATCCCCCGGCACCGGCACCGGCCTGGTCAACCTGAAAACCCTCTACTGGATCACCACCCCCACCACCGTCAACCTCGGCCACGCCGCCCTCATCGGCTTGCCCGTCCAACTGCAAGTCAACTACGACCACACCGACTTCGACTTCGGCGACCACACCACCGGCCAACTACCCACCCCCGGCACCCCGTACAACCCAGCACGCGACTGCGGACAATGCAGCGACCGATTCGGCCACACCTACACCCACCCCGGCCCGATCACCATCACCGCCCACACCTACTGGCACGCCGCCTACCGCATCACCGGCCAACCCTGGACCCCAATCCCCGGCACCCTCACCGCAACCCAACCCGCCACCACCACCCTCACCATCCACCAAGCCAGAAGCATCCTCATCAGCCGCTGAGCGCGCGGCAGCCGGAATCTCGGCTGGCCGCCACGGTTGACACGGCCGCAATATGGGCGTTCGCTGATTACCGTCCGTGATTGACCAGCCACAACAGCGTGGCGCCCCGCGGGGGTCGTCCGGCCCCGCCGATCACCCGGGTAGGCGTGATGAAGACCTTCATCGCCACCGTTGTCGCAGCGTTGACGATCTCCCCGATGGCCGTTGCCGCGGCGGCAACAACGCCGCGACCAGCCGCCTAACCGCAGGCCCTGACCGCCGAGCAACGCGCCGACCTGCAGGCGATCGCCCGTGACACCTGGCGGTTCTACGGCGCCGACGTCGATCCGAATACCCACCTGCCGATGGACAATGTCACGTTCGCCGGCGATTCGGCCAGCCCGACGGGCTACGGCCGCTACACCTCGGCGGCCAACATCGGCGTCTATCTCTGGGCGACCGTCGCCGCGCACGACCTCGGCCTGATCAGCCGGCCGGCCGGCCGCGCGAGCGCGCATCCAGCAAACTGGTCAGGAACCTCAAGCGGTTCGACGGATTCCTCTACCAGTGGTACGACACCGGCACCGGGCAGGTGATCCGGAACCCCGGCGACATCGACTGCAGCACCGAGCCGGCGCCGACCTTCGACAACTGCTACTTCATCTCCAACGTCGACAACGGCTGGTACGCCTCGGGCCTGATCGTGGCCCGGCAGGCGATGCCGGAACTGCGGCACCTCGTCGACAGCCTGATTCAGCCCATGAACTTCGGCATCTTCTACGACGCCCGGTCCGAGACGCACTGCAATACCAACCCGGCGATCGCCGGCAACCAGCCGACCGGCCAGATGTACGGCGGGTACTACGCCGGGCTGCCGCCCGACCAGGGTGACAACTGGACGCACTTCCGGCTCGGCCGTAACGACGTCGGTTTCTACGACAACAGCGGGCAGTTCGTGGTCGAACCCGGCCGGATCGACGTCTACGTCGGCGACAGCTCGCAGGCGAGCCTGACCAAGTCCTTCGCGGTGCGATAAGGGCAATCGCCAACGGCGACGGTGATCGCCCGGCAATGCCGGGCGATCACCACCGGAGCGCCCTACGGCTCGAGCCGGGTCAGCCCTGCTGCGGGTCGCCGGAGTTCATCACCGGAGCGCAGTACCTCGAGCAGCACGGCGGCATGACTGATCTCGACCTCCCTGGTTGCGGTGACCACCGTCAGCGGTTGTTCGCGGGCGCGATCGAGCAGTGCGGCCACCGCGGCTGCCCGCTCGCCGCTGCCGAGTTCGCGGCGATACCGCTCGGCGAACTCGGCGAACTCGGCGAACCGTTGCGGGTCGTGCCGGTACCACTTCCGCAACTCGGCCGACGGCGCGACCGCGCGGCGCCACTCGTCGATCGGGGCGTCGTCACGCCGCATGCCGCGCGGCCGGAGCGCGTCGACCAGAACCCGGTGGCGGCCGGCACCGGGGTCGTCGTCGATGCGAGCCAGGGCGAGGTCCACGTCCTCATCCTCGCGCTTGATCGGGCGTTGTGCAGGGGTTGACGTATAGTCCGTCCCTCGGAAGATGTTGTGACGGAGGTGCCAAGATGGCAGAAACCGACCAGGTGCGTGCGGTCCGCGACTACTACCTGCGTGACGACGACGGCGAGCCCAGCATCTATCACGTCTGGGAACGCGGCGCCGGGCGGGGGAACGTGACCACGCCGTCCACGTCCAGCGAGCCGTACCGGCAGTGGATCACCGAGTTGCTACGCGGCCGGCTCGCGGAGCACCCGAACCCGGCGTTGATCAGCGTGGGTTGCGGAAACGCGGTCGTCGAGGCCGGCCTGGTGGCCGAGGGATTCCGGGTGCTCGGCGTGGATCCGATGGAGCCTGCGGTCGCGTTGGCCGCGTCGCGGGGTGTGGAGGTGGTCTGCGCCGATGCGCTGCACTGGACGCCACCGCCGGGACCGTGGACCGTGCTGTACGCGGACGGCAGCCTGGGCCATCTCTACGAACCGGAGACCGGAGTGCGGCCGGTCCTGGAGCGGTTCAAGTCCTGGCTGCCCGAGGGCGGCAGCCTGGTGCTCTCGGTCGACCCGCCGTGGCACGCGGAGGACGGGATCTCCAAGCATCCCGAGCTGCGCTACTACTTCCTGCCGCAGGCCTACCTGCACCAGCAGGTCGAGGAGTGCGGATTCCGGGAGGTCGACAGCACCGTCTTCGTCTTCGAGAAGCCGCTGACCGGCCCGCGTGATCGGCTGATAGTCACCGCGCGCAAGTGATCGGCGACGATACTGACCGGTTGCCGGGCGTCGGGACGTGAAAGACCGGCCGCTCGCGGGTGGCGAGCGGCCGGCCTCGTTCGGGATTTACGTTATCCAGGAAGGTAAATCTCAGAGCGTGGTCTAGTAGACGCTGACCCCGTACGCGGAGAGCGCCTCGGTGACCGGCTGGAAGAAGGTCGTGCCGCCGGAGCTGCAGTTGCCGCTGCCGCCGGAGGTCAGGCCCAGCGCGATGGTGCCGTTGAACAACGGGCCGCCGGAGTCGCCGCCCTCGGCGCAGGCGTTGCTCTGGGTCATCCCGTAGACCGCGCCCTGGGCGTAGTTGACCGTCACGTTCTTGGCCTGGATCGTGCCGCACCGCCAGCCCGTGGTCCGACCCGAACGGC